>JBEBGP010000338.1:0-7666 GCA_040081045.1 Candidatus Nitrotoga sp. | reverse complement strand
GAAGTAAGTTGTCATGGCGGCATATTTCGCGAAGCGGTGTTGCTGACCCATCGCGGACTTTCCGGTCCCGCAATTTTGCAGATTTCATCTTATTGGCAAAATGGCTCACCTAAAAATCCAATCCACATCAATTTATTGCCTGATGCAAATCAGGTCACTTGGCTGTACGAGCAACGCAATGTAAAAATGCAATTTAATAATGTGCTGGCCGAGATTTTACCCAAGCGCTTTACGCAACATTGGTGTACAACGCATGGCTTGAACAAACCCAACAATCAGCTCAGTGACAAAGCGTTTGCGGCAGCCCTGGTAGCGCTGGGGAATTGGCAAATTAAGCCATCCGGCACATTGGGATATAACAAAGCCGAAGTCACGCTGGGCGGGGTGGATACACAAATGTTGTCATCCAAAACCATGGTTGCGACCTCGATGCCCGGATTATATTTCATTGGTGAAGTGGTTGATGTCACCGGGCATCTGGGTGGATTTAATTTTCAGTGGGCATGGTCGTCTGGATTTGCTGCGGGGCAAGCAGTGTGAGGTCGCGTGAAAACTCAACATTAACCTTTGATCGCTAATATTGATGCTAGAATGTCGGGACATCGCCCACAAGACTCGTGTAGCATGGGTGCGAGTTAGTCTCAGCTTCACAATTCTGGTCAGGCTAATTTCAGCCAGTTCAGCTTCCGTCGAATCTACTTGCTAATCTATCAACCCAGTGCATCGCACTGCATTCAATTCGGGAATCAAAACATCATGTCATTTTCAACACTCGGTTTATCCAATGAAATCCTGCGCGCCGTTACCGAGCGCGGCTATACCACACCCACTCCGATTCAAGCACAAGCCATTCCTGCGGTACTTTCAGGCGGTGATTTGCTGGCAGGCGCGCAAACGGGCACGGGTAAAACGGCAGGATTTACACTGCCTATTTTGCATAGGCTAACCCAACAAAGTGCAGCCCCCGCCCACACTGCCGGGCGTGCGCTAATACGCGCACTGGTGCTGGTTCCTACCCGTGAACTGGCATTGCAAGTGGAAGAAAGCGTGCGCGACTACGGCAAATATCTCAAGCTGCAATCCATGATTATGATAGGCGGCGTGAATATTAATCCGCAAATCACTCGCTTGAAAACCCGCGTGGATATTCTGGTAGCAACACCCGGTCGCCTGCTCGATCATGTGCAGCAAAAAACCGTGGATATTTCCAGGGTAGAAATTCTGGTGCTGGATGAAGCTGATCGCATGTTGGACATGGGTTTTATTCGCGACATTAAAAAAATTCTGGCGCTACTGCCCAAGACGCGACAAAACTTATTATTCTCCGCCACCTTTTCCGACGAAATAAAGTTATTGGCCGACAACCTGCTGAACAACCCCGCGATGATAGAAGTGGCGCGCCGCAATGCCACTGCTGACACAGTCAGCCACATGGTGCATCCGGTGGATCGCACACGCAAGGCACAGCTGCTGGCGCATCTCATCAAACAACACCATTGGTCGCAGGTGTTGGTGTTCACCCGCACCAAGCATGGCGCAAATAAATTAGCCGAATATCTCAACAGGGAAGGCATCACATCACTGGCAATACATGGCAATAAAAGCCAATCCGCGCGCACCCGCGCGTTGGCAGAATTTAAAACTGGCGATTTGCAAGTGCTGGTTGCAACCGACATCGCCGCCCGCGGCATTGATATCATTGATCTGCCGCACGTTGTGAATTTTGAATTGCCGCATGTCGCCGAAGATTACGTGCATCGTATCGGTCGCACAGGCCGAGCTGGTGCCACTGGCGATGCGGTGTCCCTGGTATGTGTGGATGAATTGAAATTGTTGACCGCGATTGAACGGCTCATCAAACGTGATATTCCCAGCGAAATTATTAGCGGCTATACGCCCGATCCCAGCATCAAAGCTGAACCGATTATCAATGGACGAACAGGTGGGGGCGGTGCAGGAAATCGTGGCGGGCAGCGCGCAGGAAATCAAAGAAGTGGCCAGCCCGGCACGAAACCCCCTGCTGGAAAATCCTTTGGCGGCAAGATGTCTGTTCACAAACCGGCAGGTGCCGTTCCAGCGCTGCATCGCTCTGGTGGACGTGGGCGGTAGAAGTAAATGCCTCTCTCATTCATTCTGCCTCGATAAATGTCCCAATACAAAGCCTCCAGTTACAGGGGGTGTCATGATGACGGAAGGACATGCGGCTCACTGACATGCTGCAAACATCGGCAAGATGAGCGGGCAATTTGCACGTGGCGGGTAATACACCGGTAAATTATTTGTCTTTACATCGATACCGCGCCGATTGAGCATGTGCGTGCAAGCCCTCCCCCATTGCCAATTCAGCAGCTATCACGCCCAAGGTCGCCGCGCCTTGTTTGGATACTTCGATCAGGCTGCTGCGCTTTTGAAAATCATACACGCCCAGTGGGGATGAAAATCGCGCCGTGCCTGATGTAGGTAAAACGTGATTGGGTCCCGCGCAATAATCCCCCAACGATTCCGATGTGTAGCACCCCATAAAAATTGCGCCTGCATGTTTGATATGCGGCAACCATTGCTGTGGGTTTGCCACCGATAATTCCAGATGCTCGGGCGCGATGCGGTTACTGATAACACAGGCTTCAGCAAGGTCTTGCACCGCAATCAGTGCACCCCGGTTTTGCAAAGCGGTACGGATAATTTCGGAACGGGGCATGGTTTTTAATAATTGCTCTGCACTGGCGGCGACAGCTTCAATAAAACCTGCATCGGGTGTGAGCAAGATTGCCTGCGCCAATTCATCATGTTCGGCCTGTGAAAATAAATCCATGGCGATCCAATCCGGACTAGTTAGCCCATCGCAAATCACCAAAATTTCGGAAGGACCCGCCACCATGTCGATGCCGACCACGCCAAACACACGGCGTTTAGCTGCTGCCACATAAGCATTGCCGGGACCTACAATTTTATCGACGCGCGGGATAGTAGCCGTACCGTAAGCCAGTGCTGCAACGGCTTGCGCGCCACCTACGGTAAACACCCGATCAACGCCCGCCAGATGTGCGGCGGCCAGTACCAGTGCATTTCGCACATCATCAGGCGTGGGCACGACCATAATGAGCTCGCCCACGCCCGCCACTTTTGCGGGCAACGCGTTCATCAGGACCGACGACGGATAAGCCGCCTTACCGCCCGGCACATACAAGCCGACGCGATCCATAGGCGTAATCTGCTGCCCCAGCGTATTGCCCTCTGCATCGGTATAACTCCATGAAGTTTGTACTTGCTTCTGGTGGTAGGTAGTCACCCGCTGTGCAGCTTGCTCTAAAGCGTTACGTTGTGCGGCAGGCAAGTTCTCGAATGCGCTGCGTAACGCTGCCGCAGGGATTTCCAATTGCGCGGCATTGCTTATGTTCAACCGATCAAAACGCCGGGTATATTCCAGCACCGCCACGTCGCCACGCGTGCGGACATCTTTCAAAATAGCCGCGACCGTTGCTTCCAATTGCTCATCTTGCGTCGCCTCAAAAGCCAGCAATTTATCCAGATCGATGTGGAAATTTTTCTGCCGGGTCGATAGGCGTTTGATGTTCACTTGCGCGCACCCTTGGGTTGTGTGACATTGTCCCCTTGTGGGACTGCCCGGGAAAAATCATCCAGTATCGGTTGGATACCTGCGCGTTTGAGTTTTAACGAGGCCTGGTTGACCACCAACCGTGAAGAAATTTCAGCAATTTCCTCCACTGCTTTCAGGTGGTTGGCCTTGAGTGTGTTGCCGCTGCTGACCAGATCGACGATGGCATCCGACAACCCGACCAGAGGCGCTAACTCCATCGAGCCATAGAGCTTGATTAAATCCACATGCACGCCCTTGGCGGCAAAGTGCTCACGCGCGGTTTGCAAATATTTAGTTGCCACGCGCAAACGCGCACCACGGCGCACCGCCGAGTCGTAATCAAAATCATCACGCACTGCCACCATCATGCGGCAACGCGCAATGTTCAAATCCAGCGGTTGATATAATCCGCCGCCGCCATGTTCCAGCAGCACATCTTTACCCGCAATGCCCATGTCCGCCGCGCCATATTGCACATAAGTGGGCACGTCCGAGGCTCGCACGATAATCAAACGCACATCGGCACGATTGGTCGCTAAAATTAATTTACGCGATGACTCGGGCTGCTCCAGCGGCGTGATGCCAGCAAATTGTAACAGCGGCAAGGTTTCGTCAAAAATTCGACCTTTAGACAAGGCGATGGTTATCATTTTTCTCTCAGTTGTGTTTAATCAAACAGCGCAATTATACATTGTCCCCTTGTGGGACAGAGGCAGGCCAGCCGGGTGAAAAGCTTCTTACCTGCCTCATTTGACTACTGGGTTGTTCGAGGTGTGTGCTTGTGTAGGATGTGCCGAGGAAGGGGGAAATGTCACAATTTAAACACGCAGAGCTTATAGAATTGCCTGTTTTTGGTGCATCAGCTATGTTCGGTAAACATTTGAGTGAAATGATGCAAAGCCGATCAAGCGCAGATTGGGGATATAAATAATTTCCAGACATCAAATAACTCGAACGATGCGCCTCTCAAAATCGGCGCATCCTACGCTGGTTGAACCTTCTTGTCTCTGTGATCATCAGTTTGACTGCATTCGGGTTGGATCCAAGAGAGGCAGCAGCCTCGCCCGGTTCGGCGTGAATTCATCCCCTATCGCAATACTGTTCACCCCCCGCCGTGTCTGAATCTCCATGCTTCTGATGCTTAATACTTTCAGTACTGACGGATTGGTGATGTCCGGCGCCTCATGCGTCTCACCTTCAAATGGAAACACGCAGACAATATTGCTTCGATTCGAACTCGCAATAAAAATTCTTTTGAAGGGATGCGTGCTCTCTTCTGCAGCCTTAACAAGCAGAGGAATGTCGTAACGTTCAGCTTCCTCAAGGTTAAAGAAATCGAAAACTTTATTCATTCCGCCATGAACGAGAAGCCATGCTTCACTTGCCGACGAGTTTGCCAGGTAGTCAGACACGTGAGGTGCTTTTTTGCCAATGGCTTTGGCTAGCCACAAATCGACCTCCCGAGGTATCGAAGATTCGTCCAATTTGTCTTTGTCAAGTCGTAAACCACGATCATTTTGCCACTGGAACCATTCAGAATGACTGACCTGTGTGATCTCGCAGGCTACGCGTAGGCCAGCCGGCCCAGAAAGTACTAAGTCTGGCCTATCGGTAGGTGCGATTTGCTCCTCCCTCCACTCAGGTGATTCTGAATGGAGAACACCCAGTAACAAGCCGATTGCCCAGTTTTCGTCAGGTTTGCGTGTCGGTCGAGTCATTACGAAGCCTCCTAATTATCGCCGCAGATACGCATAATGAGCCAACATCCGTTTGCTCAACGTAATATATACGACCTATTTTGCCACAATGTTTTTATTCTGAAACATCATTTTTTACTGCCTCAAATTACTCACAAGTCAGTATTTATGAAAACACATGATCCTTATTTAAGGCAGGTCTCAGCATCGTTTTTGTAGTCATAATTCCTGACTACTGTGTAAAAAAGTAGTTGGCATCCTAGCATAGCATTCGCGCATAATCGTCACTACATTTTGTAACCCAGTAATTACTTTCTTGCCACCAAGAAACCTATTATTTAATCCGCCGTATATTTGCACCAAGCTGCGACAGCTTAGCTTCGATACGTTCGTAGCCGCGATCCAGATGGTAGATGCGGTCGATGATAGTTTCGCCTTCGGCCACCAACCCTGCAATCACCAGGCTGGCGGAGGCGCGCAGGTCGGTGGCCATGACGGTTGCGCCCTCCAGCTTGGGTGTGCCGCGCACCAGTGCGGTGTTGCCCTCAATATCTATTTGCGCGCCCAGACGGCGCAATTCCTGCACGTGCATGAAGCGATTTTCAAAAATAGTTTCAACCATCATGGCACTGCCTTTGGCGATGGTATTCAGCGTCATGAATTGCGCCTGCATGTCGGTGGGGAAGGCCGGATAGGGCGCGGTGCGCAGGTTGACCGGTTTAAGCGCGCCTTGCATGGTCAGTGCAATTTCATCTTTGCCCGCACGAATGTGCGCACCCGCTTCGATGAGTTTTTCCAGTATGGTGTCGAGTATGTCGGCGCGGGTGTCGTGCAATACAATATTGCCGCGCGTGGCTGCTGCCGCGACCAGAAAGGTGCCACTTTCAATACGATCCGGCATAATGCGATGGCTTGCGCCATGCAATTTTTCCACACCGGTAATAGTAATGGTATCGCTGCCCGCTCCCACAATTTCTGCGCCCATGGCGATTAAGCAATGCGCCAGGTCAACCACCTCCGGTTCGCGAGCGGCGTTTTCCAGAACGGTGATGCCCTTGGCCAAGGTCGCTGCCATCATCAAATTCTCCGTGCCCGTGACGCTGACAATATCGAAAAATATACGCGCGCCTTTTAGTTTTCCCCCTTGCGGCACTTGCGCATGAATGTAGCCATGTTCAATGGAAATAATTGCGCCCATCGCTTGCAGGCCTTTGATATGCTGATCGACCGGACGCGAACCAATCGCGCAGCCGCCGGGCAATGACACCCGTGCTTCACCAAAACGTGTGATTAGAGGCCCCAACACCAGTACCGAGGCACGCATAGTTTTCACCATATCATAGGGTGCTTCCAACTTATCGATTTGCGCGCCATGCAAACCCAATTCACCCTCGCGCACCGCGATATTCACGCCCATTTGCGCCAGCAATTTACGCATGGTGACCACGTCGTGCAAATCCGGCACATTACTCAAATGTAGCGTGTCTGCGCATAATAAACTGGCACACATAATCGGCAGTGCCGCATTTTTTGCGCCGGAAATTCGCACATCACCGCATAGCGAAATACCGCCTTGTATTGCTAATTTTTGCATGTTGACTTGATATTAATTGAGCAGATGAATGGGGGCAATAAGGTGGGGAAATTAATTTTTTGTTAATTTTGCTGTAATTTTGCCCACTCTTGCGGGGTGTGGGTTTTCATGGAAAGTGCGTGTATTTCTTCGCGCATCCGATCACCCAGTGCTTGATAAACCCGTTGATGCCGCTGTATGCGGCTTTTGCCAACGAACTCTGCGCTTACCACGACCGCCTCAAAGTGCGCGCCATCGCCACTCACTTCCACGTAGTTTTGCTGCATACCTTGCTGGATGGATTGTTGAATGCTTTCAGGAGTGACCATGACTTGATTTTCTTTCGATGTGTTCTTGATACATAATTCCGGGGTGAATCACCCCCATTTACGCAATTACTTTTAAGGGCACTTCTAAAAATCCAAATTTCGTCACAATACTTCGTTGCTCGCAAAAAAGTGCTTCTTACATATCAGCTATATGCTACGTCGCAATTTTCTGCCCGCGCCTTGTCTTGCTTACAACCAGCCACTTGGTCGCCGTTCTTTGGCGGCCAAGTGGAATGGCTAGTAGCTTCATCAGAGCTTTGAATTTTTAGAAGTACCCTTAACCAAAGCAGCTGTACCGCGCGCACGAAGTGCGGAAGGGCTAACCCGACTGATTAGATTGAAGCGGCAACATCTCGATCACACCGTACAAATTTGCAAGACTTAATAAATTTTCCGGAGTGTTGATAAAAGACAAATCTAAACCTTTGCTCTGAGCTTGGCGCGCCCACGCTACCAGCAGACTGACGGC
>JBEBGP010000313.1:0-7698 GCA_040081045.1 Candidatus Nitrotoga sp. | reverse complement strand
CGCGCCGTACCCACGTCCGGCATAAATAAAGTATCCCCGGTAAACACCGCATCGCCAAATTGATAGGCCATACACGCCGGAGTGTGGCCGGGTACATAAAGCGCCCGACCCACCAGATTGCCAACGTGCATAATTTCATCCTCTTTTATAAGATGATCAAACTGCGAACCATCTCGTTTAAAGGCAGATTCCAAATTAAAAATTGCTTTGAATACTTTTTGCACTGTGGTGATGTGGCTGCCTATGGCCGTCTTTCCGCCCAGCTGCGCTTTCAAATAAGGCGCGGCAGAAAGATGATCAGCATGCGCGTGTGTTTCCAGAATCCACTCAACCTGCAATTTATTTTCCCGCACAAAAGCAATCACCCGGTCGGCGGAGGTATGACTGGTGCGCCCGGACTTGGGATCATAGTCCAGCACAGAATCAATGATGGCGCAGGCCGACCCGACCGCCTCATACACTATATACGTAACGGTCCAAGTGCCGGGGTCAAATATACCGTGAACCTGGGGATGGGTGACTGAAGTATGCATTGCGATAATCCTGTTTAATATAATATTGGAAAATATTATATTGACATACAATATATATGTCAATATAATATTCAGGCTGATTCGAGAAGGCTCAACTTACTATGAAATCTTTAACATTAGAACTACCCCGGATGCACGAGGCTGCCGCGGAAGCGTGCCGCCTTATGCGCGTCCTGTCAAATCCTGATCGTCTGCTGTTGTTATGCCAGCTGTCGCAGGGTGAACACTGCGTCAGTGAGCTGGAGGGGTTGTTGGGCATTGTCCAGCCCACCCTGTCCCAGCAACTGACTGTCTTGCGCGATGAAGCGTTGGTGAACACCAGACGCGAAGGAAAAAATATTTACTATCAAATAGCCAGCCCGCAAGCGCTGGCTGTGCTGCAGGTGCTATACAAACAATATTGCAGGAATTGAGGAATAAACATGATTGATTGGGCACACTTTACACCTTGGGCATCGCTTTCAGGCGGCGTACTGATTGGCGTCGCCTCGGCTTTGTTTATTTTATTGCATGGCCGCATTTTGGGCATCAGCGGCATTGTGGGCGGCTTGTTGCCCCCACAGGAAGGTGATACAACATGGCGCATCACCTTCCTGCTGGGTCTGTTCGCTGCACCTTTAACATTCAGTGTGCTGGCTCCGGCCGGATATGTGCAGATGCCACGCATCGATGCCAGTTATACGATGCTTATCGTAGCAGGCTTGATGGTGGGAATCGGCACGCGTTATGGTTCCGGCTGCACCAGCGGTCATGGCGTATGCGGCTTGTCCCGCCTGTCCTTGAGATCATTAATCGCGACTGGCACGTTTATGATCGCGGGATTCGCCACCGTCTATATGATTCGTCACATACTTTAAGGAGAATCAACATGCAACGACTAAGCGAATTTGTGGTTGGCTTGATATTCGGAATCGGCCTGATTCTTTCAGGCATGACCGACCCCGCCAAAGTCCTCGGCTTTTTAGATTTATTCGGGCAGTGGGATCCATCGCTGGTTCTGGTAATGGGCGGAGCGATAGCGGTAGGCATATTTTCTTTTGCGCTGGCCAAAAAACGCACCATCAATTTTTTTGGCGGAGCATTCCATTTTCCAACAAACAATCACATCGATAAACGGCTAATTATAGGAGCCTTGCTGTTTGGCGCAGGCTGGGGTATTGCCGGATATTGCCCGGGACCTGCGCTGGTGTCGATGGCCTCTGGGCAAACAGAAGGTATAACGTTTGTGGCAGCCATGTTGGCCGGCATGATTGTTTATGAATTGGCACAGCGCACGACACACAAACCGCGCTAATTTGATTCAGCTTGCACACAACATACTTCCAATTCGCATTAGAAAAGAGAACAAGGCGGCAAGGATGAGGTGACGAAGACAGTGCATTTAAGTACGGCTAGGAGCCGAAGACGATGCCAACAGCGTGTGTTGTTGGGGCTTCAGCCCCTTACAACCACGGCGCACTCCTTGCGGGTACACAGTTATCGTTTCTAACGCAAATTGGAACAAGGAATCATTATGCAACCGAAAGAACATTGGGAAAATATCCACACCAGCAAACCTGCAGATACCGTCAGTTGGTATCAGGAACATGCTAAACATTCATTGCGTTTAATTACCCGGACGGGTGTGCCAAAATCCGCATCAATCATAGATGTGGGCGGCGGCACATCGACACTGGTGGATGATTTACTGGACAAGGGATACACGGCACTCACTGTGCTGGATATATCGGCATCCGCCTTGCTGACCAGCCAGCAGAGATTAGCCCGGCGCGCAAATCTCGTTCGCTGGACAGAAGCAAACGTAAGCGATGCGCCACTGGGCAGTCATCAATATGATGTCTGGCATGACCGCGCCGTGTTTCATTTTCTCACCCGCGAGGATGAACGCCACGCCTACGTTGCCACCGTCATGCGCGCTGTCAAACCGGGCGGCCATGTGATCGTTTCGACCTTTGCCGAAGACGGGCCACTCCAGTGCAGCGGCTTATCTGTCGTGCGCTATTCTGCCGAAGCATTGCACGCGGCTTTCGGCAATCCGTTCACATTGGTGCAGCACGAAAAGGACGATCACCTTACACCATCAGGTAACGTGCAAAAATTTATTTACTGCTATTGCAGAAAAACCGCATCTTAACTTTATCTAAAAAAAGCCCCTGATGACCCCGACACAATCCCGGTGGCAATGGTTACCCACTCTACCCATCTTGAATTGGGGGCGACATTATGACCGGGCGACGCTAACGGGCGATTTAACCGCCGCACTCATCGTCACCATCATGCTCATCCCGCAAAGCCTGGCCTATGCCATGCTGGCCGGTTTGCCGCTTGAAGCGGGGCTGTATGCCTGCATCGCACCCTTGTTGCTGTACGCCATTTTTGGCAGCAGCCGCGTGCTGGCGGTAGGCCCGGTGGCGGTTGTTTCGTTGATGACTGCAACAGCCATAGGCAATCATGCCACTGCCGGATCACCCATATATTGGTCGATCGCACTCACCCTGGCTTTTCTCTCCGGCGCGATGCTGCTCCTCATGGGCATCTTCCGTCTGGGATTTTTAGCCAACTTTTTGAGCACGCCCGTTATCTCGGGATTCATTACCGCCTCGGCCTTGCTGATTGCGGCCAGCCAACTCAAGACCCTCACAGGCATAGCTGCCGAAGGAGATAATTTCATTGAATTAACCGCATCACTCATCCGGCAAATTTCACAAGCACACGGACTCACGCTCATGATCGGTATGTCCGCACTCGTATTCCTGCTGGCTACCAGATTGGGACTTAAACAATTATTAGTGCGCCGGGGCATCGCTGAAAAGATTGCCGATAGCATCACCCGCACTGCTCCCATTTTTTTAATTGCCCTCGCCATGCTTCTAACCTGGATTTTTCAATGGCAAATGCAAGGCGTGAAAATTGTCGGCACGATTCCGCAAGGACTACCGCCGTTTACCCTGCCATTGTGGGATATGGCGTTGTGGAAAGAATTGGCTCTCCCTGCCCTGCTCATCAGCGTGGTGGGGTTTGTAGAATCGGTCTCTATCGGGCAAACTCTGGCCACTCAACGCCGTCAGCGTATCGAGCCGAATCAGGAGCTGGTCGCGTTGGGTGCGGGTAATGTATCAGCATCGTTCACTGGCGGCTTTCCTGTTACTGGCGGCTTTGCCCGATCCGTCGTTAACTTTGATGCCGGCGCGCAAACGCCCGCAGCAGGCGCATTTGCTGCCATAGGAATCATGCTCGCCGCACTGTTGCTGACTCCAGCCTTGTACTATCTGCCGCAAACAATCCTGTCCGCAACCATCATGGTCGCGGTTTTATCGCTGGTAGATATAGGCATTTTGAAAAAAACTTGGGCTTATTCAAAATCGGATTTCGCCGCAGTGGCTGCCACCCTGTTGGTAACTTTATTGGCAGGTGTGGAAGCAGGCTTGCTGGTCGGCATCGGCGTCTCTCTGGCGCTATTTATTTTTCGTACCAGCCAGCCGCACATTGCCACAATCGGCCTGGTGCCGGGCACCGAGCATTTTAGAAATGTGTTGCGCCATAATGTGCTGGTCAGTCCGCAGGTAGTCAGTTTACGGGTTGACGGTAGCCTGTATTTTGCGAATGCACGCAGCCTGGAGGATCGCATCAATCAAACAATTGCCGACAATCCGAAAATTCAGCATCTGCTTTTGCAATGCTCGGCAATCAATGATATTGATGCCAGCGCGCTGGCCAGCCTGGAGTCGCTCAACCAACAATTACGCGAAGCGGGCATTACATTGCACCTGACCGAAATCAAAGGCCCGGTGATGGATAAACTGCAGCCAACCCATTTTTTACGCGACTTGAGCGGCAAAATTTTTCTCACGCACTATCAGGCCATACATGAGCTTGCACCAGAGATTGTGCAAGTCAGCTATCGCCCTTGATGAATAATCATTCATCGGCGAATCACATTACAATAGCGTCCAAAATTCGCAATTGTATTTTTTAACAACATATGGCCATTAAAAAATCTGAGCTTTATTCCTCCCTCTGGTCTAGCTGCGACGAACTGCGCGGCGGGATGGATGGATGCCAGCCAGCCAGTACAAGGACTACGTGCTGGTGATGTTGTTCATCAAATATGTCAGCGACAAATACGCCGACGTGGGGTAGCGGTAATCATGACTCCGGGAACGTTCGTCTCAATACCGATCTAGCAAAGAAGCCGCCGGAGTGTCTTGAATACATCGTCGTGCACGAGCTGGCACACTTGCTTGAACCGACGCATAACGCCCGCTTCATTGCCTTGATGGATCAGTTCATCCCGAAGTGGAAATTTTACCAGGAGCAGTTGAATAGATTGCCAGTCAGGCATGAAGATTGGGGCTATTGATGCAGAATATAGTGCAAAGCGTGGTAATCGCGTCAAATTGAAAATGTCGGCACGGTAAAGTAGGATGCTTAAAAACCAGTATTCATCCAGCTAGCTTTTTCAGGGTAGCGATGTGATGCTGAAAGGTAGCATCAACATAAAGCGCAGTTCTTTTTAATATACGGAGGAACAGTCATGAAAAAATTTTTGATGGTGATGGCAATATGCCTGATTATTTATGATCTGGGCGGCGCAACAGCGCAAGCAGCACTACAGGGCAACGAGGTGGATTACAAGGCCGGGGGTGTAACGCTCAAAGGTTATATCGTTTATGACGATGCTTTTAAGGGTAAGCGTCCGGCGGTATTGGTGGTGCACGAGTGGTGGGGACACAACGAATATGCGCGCAAGCGAGCGCGGATGTTGGCAGAACAGGGTTATACCGCGCTGGCCGTGGATATGTACGGCGACGGCAAGCAAGCCCATCACCCCGATGATGCGGGGAAATTTGCCACCAAGGTAAGCAGGAATATGGACATGGCCAAGGAACGTTTTGAAGCGGGCATGAAATTATTACGCGATCACAAAACCGTGGATGGCGATCAACTGGCGGCAATAGGCTATTGCTTCGGCGGCAGCATCGTGCTGAACATGGCGCGCATGGGGCAGGACTTGAAAGGAGTAGCCAGCTTCCACGGCTCGCTGGGCAACAGCAACCCCGCTGAACCCGGCAAAATCAAAGCGCGGATTATTTCGTTTTCAGGCGCAGCGGATCCCATGATAGGGGCGGATTCAATCACCGCATTCAAGAAGGAAATGGATCATGCCAAGGCGAACTACCGGGTGGTGGTTTATCCCGGCGCACAACATGCTTTTACCAATATCGAAGCGGACAAACTGGGCAAAAAATTCAAACTTCCCCTAGCTTACAACGCAGAAGCAGACAAGGATTCCTGGCAGCAAGCGACGGTGTTTTTGCAAGAAGTATTCGGCAAAAAATAAACGCTGTGGCGCGCCCGAGGCGGTGTCCTGCATTCCGCTTATTTCATTGCTAATTTAACAATGCCAGAGGGTGAGGGGTGCATAGTCCTTCCCCCGCCCTCGATGCGCTTTTTGCTATTAACCGCGCAACGTCTTCAGCGCACCACCCCATGCCACCAATTGGTCGAGCATCGTATTGACCGATGTCTCATGCAAGGCTGCGGGTTTGAAGGTGGTGAAATTTTCAAAGTCAGTGAACAAAGACAGTGCCACCTGCGAGCGCACATCTGCAATTTGCAGCTCACCCGCAATCAGGCGCAAATTCTCCACCGCGCGCGTGCCGCCCACACTGCCGTATCCTACAAACCCCGCCGCCTTGTTGTTCCATTCTTTATAGAGATAATCAATCGCGTTCTTAAGCGCACCGGAGGTGGCGTGATTGTATTCGGGCGTGACAAAAACATAGGCATCGTAAGCCGCAATTTTGGCCGACCACACTCTGGTATGCGGCTGACTATACTGCCCCATTGAAGGCGGCACCGGCTCGTCGAGCAGCGGCAAGTTGTAGTCTTTAATATCTACAATTTCATATACCGCATCACCGCGCTTTTTTGCAATGCCGTGTACCCACAGTGCCACAGCTTCCGCCTTGCGTCCGGGACGTGTACTACCGATGATAATCGCGACTTTAATCATAATAAGTTTTCTCCTGTGTAAGTGGATCAAAAATATGGCTGAAATTACAACTGTCAACGTACCACACCCTGCTTGAAAATAGCACATTTCACAACCGGCATGTTATACAAGTTCTGCCACGCCTGTTCGTATTTGTCTCGGTTGGCAAGCGAAGGCGTTGCTGCATGATTGGATTGAGAAACAACTCGACTTGACGCTGGCCGAGCTATGCGAACGATTGGCGGAACATGGCGTTGTGGTGAATGTTCCAGCACTATGGCATCAGCTTAACAAGTAGAATCTCAGCTTTAAAAAAACCCTGCACGCCAGCGAGCAAGAGCGCGAGGGTGCCCCAAGGGGCGAACGTTGTGTGGCCGCTGTACCGCATGGCCACTGGAAAACAACGACCTTCATCGCGGGGCTCCGGTACAACGAAATTACCCCACCGATGGTGCTGGACGGGCCGATGGATGGGTCGGCATTTCTCGCCTATGTGCAGCAGTTTTTATGCCCAACCCTTACGCCAGGTGACATCGTCATCGCCGACAATCTGCCCAACCACAAAGTCACGGGCGTACGTGAAGCCATTGAGAAAACAGACGCGATACTGCGCTATCTGCCGCCCTACTCACCGGATATCAACCCCATCGAAAAGATGTTCTCCAAACTCAAGGCGTTGCTTAGAAAAGCTGCACACCGCACCGTCAATGATCTGTGGAGCGAAATCGGGCAACTCCTCAATGCTTTTACCCCAACCGAGTGCGCCAATTACTTCGCATCGTCAGGGTATGTATATAATTAAATCAAAAATGCTCTGATAAATCACATCAACCCCTCCCTTGAAGAGGTTGGTATTGTGAGACAACCTGGATTGATTAAAGCTAATTCGTGGCAGAATTTAAATCTTTTAATTCCAATACAGCCTCATCAGCTGCTTTGGCTTGAATTAACGAACGGTAACGGCTGATGTTTTGCTTTAAATGATCCGGAAAAAATTGATAGCGGTAATAGGTAATTTTGCCAGCCTCAACGTCAATTTGCTCATAGCCCTCACGCGCATGATGCGCAGGGTAAACTGCCAAAGTATATTTACCTGGTGGAATTCTTAAATGCAAAAATGACGCGTTATAAAGTGCCCCCACTTTACTTCCATTTAGCACAACATCATAT
>JBEBGP010000162.1:0-1944 GCA_040081045.1 Candidatus Nitrotoga sp. | reverse complement strand
CCTCGAACGGCTCGCCATCCAGCGTACCATTAAAATCTATGGTCACCCGATCTCCATTTTGTGCGGCACGATCAATCACGGTATAAGTTATATGCTGCTTAAGCAATATCGCGATGGTTCGATCCACATCTGCCTCGGTCATACTACATGTGACGCGCTCGACCATCTCCGCTTCGATGTTACCCAGCACCACCTCTGGATATATTTCAAACGTCGCGCTGAATTCAATCTGCTCAGTCTCCGGATCTGTCGATTTAATCTCAAAATCCGGGCGGCTGGCTACGCGCAAACTATGTTGCTTCACCGCCTCGACAAACGAGCGTTGCAAAGCATCGCCCATGACATCCTGATGCACTTGAGCGCCATATTGTTGACGCAGAATATTCAGCGGTACTTTGCCAGGCCTGAAACCATGCACTTTGGCAGTGCGACCCAGGCGCTTCAACCGCACTTCAATCTCGCCAATCAATTGCCTTTGTGGGATAGACGCACTCAAACGACGCTCCAGCGCGCCAATAGACTCTACAGTCGACATACCAAATTTCCTTGAGATTTAATAATGAATACAGATAATGAATACAGTTGGTGCGAAAGGAGAGACTCGAACTCTCACGCCTCACGGCGCTGGAACCTAAATCCAGTGCGTCTACCAATTCCGCCACTTTCGCCCATTCTTGAAGAATAAAACGGCGTGATTATATCACGCGATTCCAGCCTCCAGCAGCAGCTGGTATACACAGATTCCCACCACACTCCTATGCACTGACCACAGGCGAGTATAGTAATTCTATGGTTTTTTTAAACATAAAACCAGTTTCACAAATCTACTGCTTCACTGTTTTGGTCTAAAGACTTAATATCCCAACCTGAACAAAACTTACTGGCATCTCTAAAAAATAATTAGAAACAAAAAAGCCAATGGTAAAACACAAACAAAAAATAATGGTGACACAAGTTGGATTTTTGGAGATGCCCTATCTTCCCAAACCTATCGGAGGTCACCATGACTGCTAATATTACATCCATCGCGCACGAAGCACTTACCTTCCAGCCTCCCGCACAGTTTGCCCGGCAAGCCAATGTCTCCGGCATGGTCGCATATCAAAATTTATGTGCGGCTGCGACGCGGGACTACACAGGCTTTTGGGCACAGCTGGCACGCGAAAATATTGTTTGGGAAAAACCTTTTTCCATTGCGCTGAATGAGAGCCAAGCGCCGTTTTACCAGTGGTTTGAAGATGGGCAGCTGAATGTTTCTTATAATTGCCTGGACAAACATCTCGCCACACAGCCAGAAAAAACCGCGCTGATTTTTGAGGCGGATGACGGGAAGGTAACCACCATCAATTACCGTGAGTTACATCAGTGCGTGTGTAAGATGGCAAACGGCCTGAAATCCCGCGGCATCAAAAAAGGCGATCGCGTCATCATCTATATGCCGATAAGTATTGAAGCCATCATAGCCATGCAGGCCTGTGCGCGAATTGGCGCAATACACTCGGTGGTATTTGGTGGATTTTCGGCCAAAAGTTTGCACGAACGCATTGTCGATGCACAAGCCTGCGCCGTTATTACTGCCGACGCACAGCTCCGTGGCGGCAAGGTTATTCCACTGAAAGCCGCAGTGGATGAAGCACTGCAAGATGTAACCAGCGTGCATAGTGTGATTGTTTACAAACGCGCCGGGCATCCTATCGCCTGGAATGAAAAATTTAATCTGTGGTGGCATGATCTTTTCAATTCGCAATCCGCCCAATGCGAACCGGAATGGGTGACTGCGGAACACCCATTATTCATACTCTACACTTCCGGTTCCACGGGCAAACCGAAAGGCGTGCAGCATTCCAGCGCAGGATATTTATTGGGCACTATCGTTTCCATGCGCTGGGTATTCGATTACAAGGCAACCGATATTTTCTGGTGTACGGCAGATGTGGGCTGGAT
>JBEBGP010000312.1:0-1956 GCA_040081045.1 Candidatus Nitrotoga sp. | reverse complement strand
CATATAGGCAAGCATATTGTGCCCATCGTGCCGGATGAGTCGCGCACTTTTGGTATGGAAGGTATGTTCAGGCAGCTTGGTATTTTCTCGCAAGTGGGGCAGTTATACACGCCGCAGGATGCTGACCAATTGATGTTTTATAAAGAAGAAAAAACCGGCCAGATTTTGCAGGAAGGCATTAACGAAGCTGGCGCAATGTCTCATGGATAGCGGCGGCTACCGCTTATGCCAACCACGGCGTGGCGATGATTCCGTTTTATATTTACTACTCCATGTTTGGTTTTCAACGTGTCGGCGACCTGGCTTGGGCAGCGGGTGATTTGCGCGCGCGCGGTTTTCTGTTAGGCGGCACTGCCGGACGCACGACGTTAAATGGCGAGGGATTACAGCATCAAGATGGGCACAGCCATCTGGTTGCAGCGACTATTCCTAACTGCGTTGCATACGATCCTGCTTTTGCCTATGAGTTGGCGGTGATTATTCAGGACGGAATGCGCCGCATGTATCAAGAACAGGAAGATGTGTATTACTACATCACGGTGATGAATGAAAATTACGCACATCCGGCCATGCCTGCCAATGCGGAAGCAGGCATTATCAAAGGCATGTATTTATTTCAAGAAGGCAGAGCAAAAAATAAAAAATCCGCATTAAAAGTGCAGTTGCTGGGTAGCGGCACGATTTTACGCGAGGTGATTGCCGCAGCAGAATTATTGGAAAAAGATTTTGATGTCATATCCGACATCTGGAGTGTCACCAGCTTTAACGAATTACGTCGCGACGGGCTGGATTGCGAACGTTGGAATATGCTCAACCCGGAAGCTGCGCCGCGAGTAAGTTATGTCGAGCAAATGATGAAAGATCGCGCTGGCCCTATTGTCGCCGCCACGGATTATATGAAAAGTTATGCCGATCAAATCCGCCCGTTCCTGCCATCCAGCAACGCGCAACAATCCTATTACAAAGTGTTAGGCACGGATGGATTTGGTCGCTCGGACACACGCAAAAAACTGCGTCACTTTTTTGAAGTAAATCGTTATTTTGTTACGATTGCCGCGCTGAAATCATTGGCTGAAGCGGGTGTAATCGCGAACAGTGAAGTCAGTCGTGCGATTAAGTTATACAACATAGCGCAAAACAAGCCCAACCCTACGACTATTTAAGTAGGCAGGAGAATATATAGTGTCAAAAGAAATTAGACCCATCCATGTGCCGGACATCGGCGATTATAAAAATGTACCCGTCATAGAAATCATGGTGCAAGTGGGAGATACTGTTGCTGCTGAACAATCTTTGCTGACGCTGGAGACCGACAAGGCCACGATGGATGTGCCTGCTCCGTTTGCCGGAGTCGTCAAAGAAATAAAGGTGAAAGTGGGCGATGTCATCTCCACTGGCTCACTGATTATGATGATGGAGAGTAGTGCCGCCGCCGCTGCCCAAGCGCCCGCCAGCCAGCCGCCTCAAAGTGCCGCACCTGCTGCGCCACAAACACCCACTCAACCCGCGACTGGAACTGCTCCTGCCGCATCCAAGGTTGCAGCACCAGTGTCGCTGGGTGAACATTTCACAAGCAAGGCGCACGCCAGTCCCTCCAACAGAAAATTTGCACGTGAACTCGGGGTGGATTTATCTCGCGTTAAAGGCAGTGGCATAAAAGGCCGCGTCACAAAAAGTGACGTACAGAATTTTGTTAAAGCGGCACTCTCGCAGCCGCAAGGCGCAGGCGGGATGCTTGGTGGAATATCAGTTCTGGCGATGCCCGTTATAAATTTTGCCAAATTTGGCGAGATCGAAACCAAGCCGCTCTCACGTATTAAAAAAATTGCCGGTGCCAATTTACATCGCAACTGGGTGACCATTCCGCACATCACTCAGCATGATGAAGCCGACATTACCGAGATGGAAATATTCCGCAAAAAATTGAATGAAGAGTATGCCGCGCAGGGCATGAAA
>JBEBGP010000247.1:0-1960 GCA_040081045.1 Candidatus Nitrotoga sp. | reverse complement strand
ACACACCACAACGGAGCAAACGATAGACAATCAAACCCGCGCCGATATTGCCCATGCCACGCAACAGGCAATCATTGAGGTATTGGTCAACAAAGCACTTTTGGCGCTGAAACAAACCGGCTTAAAACAATTGGTGATTGCAGGCGGCGTGGGCGCAAACCAACCATTACGCCAACAATTAAATACAGCCGCTGTCAAAGGAAAATTTCGCGTGTTCTATCCTGCACTGGAATTTTGCACTGACAACGGCGCGATGATCGCGTATGCCGCCGCATTGCGCTTTCGCCTGCAGCAAAACGGCGGGCAAGAGGTGAAATTTGATTACCGTTTTAATGTGAAACCCAGGTGGGATCTACAGCAGATTTAAAATTGACCACACTTGAAATAATTCACGTTTCCTTTTTTATTACTTTCGCATTGACCTCTGCAAAAAAATAAAGAATAGTTTGTTTTCCTAAAAAAGTTCGCTAGAGCTTGACATGATTGGTCATGCCCTGCCGAAGCTTGGTTACCGTGGCTTTGGGTGCGTCGTAAATTTACAAAAAACGAAAAATGAACGTGTCGGCATCAAAAGGTGTTTCTACCAGTTTTTTAAGGGAGGATTCAATTTCGGCAATGTTCATGAGGGGTGTATCACCAGTTTCCGTTGTTCTAGCAAGTATGCTGGTTTATACCATGGCTCACATATAAGCCGATTCGGTGCCGCTGAAGTGTCGGCAATTGGAATTTTCAAGAGAGTAAGCAGCACTCGTTCAAGAAGGATGCTGAGATGCCAAGTCGCAACTGTCAAACCATGCGTATGCAAGGCTTTCGGCCCGCTATGCGCAAGTTTGTCCCTTACTTGTTTAAGACCAGGTAAATTATCGGAGCCAGATATTGGCCACAGATCATCAGTGCTTACGTTCCATTTTCCCATCAATACCGACTCTAACTGTTGCTGAAGGGTTGGTCTTCCCACCATCTTGATGATGCCATCAATTCGCTTGGCAATCTTGGCATCAACCCCTTGCTTCGCTGCCTCAAATATTTCCACAAGCTTTGCTGAGTCAGCATCCACCTTGACTTCCTGCGCAAGCACTCTGCAGGCTTCGAGTGCATGGAACATCGATAGAAAGTGCTCCGATGTTCGCATGTTTATGAAAGGAGTCAATCCTAATGTCATGTGTTTGAAAATAGCTTTCATTTGAACTTGATGGCGAAACACCGTCTCCGCAGTTGGCGAGCGGCAAATGTTACCCATGCAAACAAACAAAATAGAAATCTTTTTCACTGTCATTCAGATGAGAGGTTGATGCGCTTTATACAATGCCATGAAGGCATTGATGCATTTCTCATCGCGCAATTTTTTCCATGCCCATGACATTATTGCCTGCCAATGCTTTAAATAACTGTGTTGCAACCGACAGCCAACTGCGCCGCACTTGCACTTCACCCTGCTCGGCACTGTAGGCTTCACGCTGTGCATCCAGCACTTCGAGATAGTTGGCAACGCCTGCTGAAAAGCGCGCCTCGACCAGGCGTAATCTTTGTTTTTGCGCCGCTGCGTTGGCGGTTTGGGCGGTTAGTTGTCTGGTGAGTGTTTCACTGGCATTGAGCAAATCCGCCACTTCTCGGAAAGCGAGTTGTATGGTTTTTTCATATTCTGCAATGGCAATGACCTTGCGCGCTTCGGCCAAATTTACGTTCGCTGTGCCACGCCCGCCAGTGAACAATGGCAGGGTAATGATCGGCTGAAAGCTCCATGCGTTACTACCGGAATCAAATAATCCACCCAGATCGCGGCTGGCGACGCCTATATTTCCGGTGAGTGCAATGCGCGGGAAAAAAGCTGCACGCGCTGCACCGATGTTAGCGTTGGCGGCGATCAGGCGTTGCTCGGCGGCAATTACATCCGGGCGCTGCAGCAAAATTTCAGCGGGTATCCCGGCCAGTATGGCGGGCGTAATGCCTTGCTTGGATA
>JBEBGP010000114.1:0-1980 GCA_040081045.1 Candidatus Nitrotoga sp. | reverse complement strand
GGTAGATCAGGCCGCGTACTCGGTTGCGTTCGGAGTCCTGTTGCAGTTTTGCGGCAATACGCGCCGTACCCTGCCGGCTGTCGGTAAAGGTAATCATGCGCCGCCCGCGTAAAGGCCGTTCTAGCGGACTGATACCTTTGCCTTCAATGTCAGGGCAATACTCCAGCAGAGTTGGAATAATTTCACTCAACAAGAAAGGTGCGCCCAGAATGGCTTTGCGAAACATCTGCCGTCCATTTCCGTGATGGCCTCCGCAATCAGGGCAAACCATCACACCATCTTGCTCGTCCTTCAAGCGCAGCCTGATGGCATCCGCAATTTCTGGCGGATCGAATACCACAGATTTACGCTCAATCAGAGCTTCTCCTGTACCAATCACGTAGCCATTTGCAATTAGCACGGGCTTTTTCTGGGATGCAATTGCAGAGATTTCTGTTTCTTCCTGTTCGTCCCCTCCCAGATCGTCCTCGGGCACTTCAACATCAAGCGAAAATTCGTCATCGGAATCCTCTTGAACTTGCCATCACGGTCGGGGCCGATACGCTGCGCCCACAAAAAAGTGGTGTTGCAGTCATTGCATGATCGCAGATCAAATACCGGCGAGCCACATTCACAGTGGCGGCGTTCTTCCGTGTAAATCTTGCCATAATGCCATTCCGGAGAATCAAGGGCCGTGCCACTTTTACACGCACAGGCAGAATCGCAGCATGCCCACAATCCAGCCAGCACGTTGTGGAATGCATGGAGACGCAACGGCAGGAACGGCTGACCATCTTTCCCGGCTGATTTTGCACTGGTAAGCAAGTCGAGCCAGCGCAACGTAACTTCAGTTGCGTTCGGCTGCTGCCGCCAATCATTCCCAAGAATGGCTGGTGCAATATCAGAGAAAGAGTTGGCGGGTTTTCCTTCTGCACCGGGGACGAACATCTGACGAATTCGGCGCGCAGTGCGATTCGCGCATAATGCGTTGTACCGTTCGCCGCCTTCCAGTGATATATCTTCCAGTTCTTCGAGGGCCGCATTCTGATATTGCGCGCTACCCGCCAACAGGTCAGGAATTTTGCGCTGCCCGGTAACGACGTGTACACGGTCTTCATCCACACCGGCCAAGCCAGCCAGAAAGGCGCGCAGTTGTTGCCCCGCCTCGCCGTGAGGATCACCTATGGTGGCGGAGGTTGCGACAAAACGAACCAGATTGCTCGAAACGCCAAAGGCGTGTAACACCCTGCGCAGCAGCAAGGCCAGTTCCGCAGCTTGCGAACCAATGTAGGTATGCGCTTCATCCAGCACAATCCACTGGAGCTTGCCTTGCGATGCATCGAGAATGGGCGCATCCTGTGCTCGCACCAACATGTATTCCAGCATGGTGGCATTGGTTACCAGCATGGGTGGCGGTGCGGCTCTCAGTGCCTCGCGGTCGATCACCTGATTGGGGGTTTTGTCCCGTACATGCTGAGGTTCCTTTTGTGGAGTCAGTCCGTTATACAAGCAAAACCGGACACCATCGCCGAACGCTCCTGTCCATGCATGCAACCGCTCGCGCTGACTTTGAATCAGTGCGTTTAGCGGGTACAGAAACAGCGCGCGAACGCCAACCAGTTTAGCTCTGCTCATCTCATGCTCGCGTACCAGTGAGTTGAGTATCGGCACCATAAAGCACTCGGTTTTTCCAGATCCGGTTCCGCTGGTTACAACAACCGACTGCGGCTGTTCGCGTGTCAGCCATTCCCATGCTTCGAGTTGGTGTTTATAAGGAGCGATGTCGCGCGGAAAACGGTAGTCGCCTGCCTCGCTGCCTATAGGCTTGTCCATTGCTCCGATTAGACTGGGAGACAACAACGCAGGCGACAAGAAAGCCATCGTCCGGTCAGCCGGTTCCCAGCCAAAAGTTGCCTCGAAAACCGGATCGCCGAGATAACGCGCCAAGGCAAAGTCGTTGTTCGCGCCGTTGGAGGCGCGTCCTGCCGCAACAATCTTGCC
>JBEBGP010000287.1:0-7861 GCA_040081045.1 Candidatus Nitrotoga sp. | reverse complement strand
ATTTTGCCGTTGCCGCGCACCGGACCGTCCAAGCGTTGCAGGTTACAGTTCACCACAAAAATCAGGTTATCCAATTTTTCGCGCGCCGCCATCGACACTGCGCCCAACGATTCCGGTTCATCTGTTTCGCCATCGCCGAGGAACGCCCACACCTTGCGCCCTTCGGTGCTGGCCATACCGCGATGCTCCAGATAACGCATGAAGCGCGCCTGATAAATCGCCATCAACGGCCCCAAGCCCATCGACACCGTGGGAAACTGCCAAAAGCCTGGCATCAGCCACGGATGCGGGTAAGAGGACAGTCCGCCGCCATCTACCTCCTGCCTGAACTTGTACATCTGCTCTTCACTGATGCGGCCTTCGAGGAAGGCGCGCGCATACATACCGGGCGAAGAATGACCCTGGAAATAAACCAGATCACTACCGTGTTCATCTGTTTTGCCGCGAAAGAAATGATTGAAGCCCACATCATATAAAGTCGCGGCGGAGGCAAAGCTGGCGATATGACCGCCCAACTCGGACGACTCGCGATTGGCATTCAACACAATCGCCATCGCGTTCCAGCGAGTGAGCGCACGTATGCGATGCTCCAAATCCTGATTGCCGGTGGAACGCTGCTCCTGATCGAGCGGAATGGTATTTAAATAAGGCGTGGTGCTGCTGATGGGCAAATCCGTGCCAGCCAGCCGTGCTTTGCGGATAAGCTGGCTAATCAGAAAATGGGCGCGTTGCGGCCCGCCACTGGCTAAAACGGAATCGATTGCATCCAACCACTCCTGTGTTTCTTGTTGGTCGGCATCCGGGGGATCAATAAACGGATTCGTTTCGGGTAAATTTGCCATTCGCTAACTTTCTCTATCTAAAATTATCGGATCGTGTGTTCATTATCTTGATTGCTATCGCGGCATTATTAAACAAGGTAGCTATATTACTGCCGCATTTTTGTGCCAGAACACCTGAGTAATTAAACGTCCGCACAACGAATTGTTTCGTGTTCCGTGACCAGCCACTCAACTTTGACATCGGTAGTTTCCAGCGGCACGCCCGGCACAACCTGCATGGCAAAAGCCGCCGCAACCAGGCTCGGATACGGTGTCTGGTTCACATCCTGCAGCTGCGCCAACAACTTGTCATAAAAGCCACCGCCATATCCCAACCGCCCGCCGTCCCGCGTAAAAGCCACGCCCGGCAAAAGCGCGAATTCTACCTCAAATAGGGTACTCATCCGTTCGCAACGTTCAACAATCGGCTCGCGTATCCCCCCCATCCCCGCTGCCAATTGATTTCCCAAATCGTCCACCCAATACAAATCAAGCTGCATAGTGTGACGATTGACCCGTGGCAAGGCCAATTTTTTACCATCCGCCAATACCTGCTGTATCCAAATCTCGCTGGCGAACTCCATGCCGAAATTCATGTAGCCCAGCACAGCATTCGCTCGCTGGTATTCGGGTAATTGCAACAAACGTTCAGTGATTGCTGCGCTATGAACGACGCGCAACACCGGCGACAATTGTTCGCGTTGCGCGATGATGCGCTCACGCAGGGCTTGTTTGGTGAAAGAGATGGACATTATTACCACTCAAACAATTTCATTTGCATTAGTAATGTGCGCAAAATCTACACTTAGCTCTTCAAAGTGCGCTTTACCGCATTGAATCTTCGCCCATTCCGAGCCGCGCAATTTAAGCTGTTCTTTGGTACTTTTTGTTTCGCGTACCAAATACACTTTGTGGTCGCCCTCTTTGACTATCGCCCAATCTGGATTGTAAGTTCCGATAGGTGTCTCGATCTTGAACCAACCTGGCAACTTGATAAAAAGCTTGATGTCCTCGCGTGTGCTCATGGCCTCGGCGAAAGCGCGCTCCACCTCCGACTCGAACAGCACGGTATCGTAAATGCTGTTATCCACTTCGATCATGCTGGTCAGCGCGCC
This sequence comes from Candidatus Nitrotoga sp., assembly GCA_040081045.1. GTDB lineage: Bacteria > Pseudomonadota > Gammaproteobacteria > Burkholderiales > Gallionellaceae > Nitrotoga. The sequence goes on along the minus strand of JBEBGP010000287.1, from coordinate 5,925 downwards.
GGTAATTTCTTCCGCTTCAAACAACATCATTTCGTACTCTTGACCGTTGATGCGCTCGTATTTTATGCCGTCGATCATCAAGCTATGCAATTCCGCGTCTATGGCCTGCCGGGCTTGCTCAAGGAATTGTTGCGGGTTGTACTGAACCTCGCTTAGACGACCTGAGCGAGCCAATATTTCGGTGATGGTTTTGCGCGTGAGTTCTGTTTTTGCTTGCAGATAACCGAGCATATCGGGCACATTGATAGCCCTATAATCCTTGGCCTCCGCTTCGCGCACACCCAGCAATTGCGCATCTACACCCGTACCGGACATGACGATGCCGCCCCGCTGTATGCTCATTCTGCCCGGCGCTATCTTCTCCCGTGCCGCCAGATTTTTTGCGGCGCGTTCGACCAGCACGTCCGTTTGATAATCCACCGCATAGCGGGTTTTGTGCTTGATGCGCGCCCATAGCGCCTTGAAATCTTCATTCAGGCGCCACCCCGCTTTCAATTTCGCTGTTCGTGCTTCCTTTTTATTGACGATGCGACCCTCAAACTTTACGCCGCACTCATCTTCAATCTCCGTTTGCAGTTTCGCTGCAAACTCGTCGTAATGCTCGTTGGCAATTACCGTCAGCCGATTGATACTGGCATCAAAGCAGCGTTCGCCACTTTCCAGCACTGGCAGGCGCAAGCCACGTCCAATCTCCTGCCGCTTCTTGATTTCTGACTTGGTTTCATTCAGCGTACAAATCTGGAACACGTTGGGATTGTCCCAGCCCTCACGTAGTGCGGAATGGCTGAAGATAAAGCGTAGTGGCTCATCCGGCGACAACAGCCGTTCCTTGTCCTGCATGATAAGCGCATAAGCATCGTCGTCCGCCGCTGTATCGCCGCGCGTATCTTTCGCTATGCCTTTGAAAGCCGCAAAGTAACCGTTGTGTACCTGCTCTACCGGCAATGGTGATAACTCGCGGTACTTCGGCAAAGCCGACAACTCCCTGTATGCCTCGATAAACCAGAGTCGTATCTTGCCATCCCCGGCAGCGTAGTTCGCCACCCGGTCGATGAAAAACAGCGACAACACTTTCAAACGCGCATCAGCTCCAGCAATAGCAGGCAGCAATTTTTTAATGCGCAGCTCCTTGTCGAAATGCTCGCGCACCGTCTCGCGTATCTGCACGCTCATCACGTCATCGCCGCGCCCACCGTGCGTCTGGCCGACATTCAGCACCAGCCCGTTGGTGAAACTCACAAAACCGTCCGCCGCATTTATCTCGTCCACAATGTGGCCCGCATAATTCCCGCGCTGATTGGTCTTGTCGAACAAATCCACCCCGCCAGCGCTGATCGAAATACTCTTGCGCTGCGGCCCGGTCTTTTTGTTCACATCAATCAGCAGCTTGGCGGTGACTTTAGTTTTGGTCGCGCTAATGCCCTGTACCTGAATGAACGGCTGGTTAAAATCGGGATCATCCAGCACCGAACTAACCTCAATGCGCTTCACCAGCTTCATATCGTAAGCCTGCACCGGGTCGAGTTTGTAAACGAGGTTGTAACGATTTCGATGAGTCGCAGAATAGCGCAAGGTACATAGTGGATTCAGGCTGGCGATGGCGTTTTTGGCCTGTGGACTTTCCATGTTCTGTGGCTCATCCAGCACCACAATCGGCTGCGCGGCCTGCACAAACTCGATCGGACGGCGTCCGGAAAGCTGGTCTTTGTCTTGGTGAATCACATTGTTTGCCTGCTTATTGAAGGCATCGATGTTCATCACCAGAATTTGCAACGTGTTGCTCTGCGCGAACTGGCGCAGTTTGGAATACTGCCTGGAGTCATACACCCAGCTATCGAACGCCACATTGCCGAACAGCGTTTGAAAATGTTCCTTCATCAAACGCAAACTGGTAATCACGCCCTCGCGTATCGCCACGCTCGGCACCACAACAATAAACTTGCTAAAACCATAGCGCTGATGCAACTCGAAAATGGAACGCAGGTAAACGTAGGTCTTGCCTGTGCCTGTTTCCATCTCCATCGAAAAGTTCATACCGTCCAAAGCCTTGCTGGCGGGCAGTTTGTTGGCCAGCTGCATCGCTTGCAGATTGCGCAGCAATGCAACTTCATCCAGCGTGAGTTGATTGCCCAAACCCAATTCAGTTAGGCCAGCCAACGAACCTGTGCCAGCCAAATCAAACTCGAATGCGCCTGTACTCAACGGCTGCCCGTCAAACAATCCCAGCACCGCGTTGATCGCGTCGCGCTGGTAAGGCTGGTTGCTATCGAATTTGATTTTCATCTGCGGATTTTTTTAATGCCAGCAACGCATCCAGCAATTGTGGAACATCTTCTTGAATAACGCTCCACAAGGTGTCGTTGTCAATTCCAAGGTAGCCATGTATCAGACGATTTCGCATCGAAATGATCTCGCGCCATTGAACGTCTGACGCAAAATCACGCACATGAATGGGAATATGCGTGGCGGCTTCACCAATCAATTCGAGATTGCGCACCGTAGCATCATAGGTAATGCCACTTGCTTCAAACTGTGCGCGCTCCAATCCATCCGTATAGGCCAACACTTTTTCTGCAAACAAAATCATATCGTCTACATACAAACGCCAGGCTCGTGCCTGTTCCCCATCTTGAATTGGTTCAGACATGAATCGCACTCGCTTCAATGTAAGGTCTTAACTGGGGGCGTAACGCTTTGTCGGTCACCAAATCAATCGGCTTTCCTAACAGATCTTCCAGATAAAACTGCACACCAAAATAACGTTTTGATGTGGCTGGCCCATCGAAACTAACCAGCACATCAATATCGCTATCCGGGCGCGCCTCATCGCGCACCGTCGAGCCAAACAGCGCCAGATCGGTAATGCCGAAACGCCGCACCAGTTCAGGCTTATGTTCAGACAACAGTCTTAAAACCTCATCTCTGTACATCGTTACCTCCTATACCGTCTTAAATATAATCCCATGCGTCTGCGCTTCCAGCACGGTGTTGGTTTTCAGCGCATCGTTGCCGTCAAACGCGGTATCTAGGCACAGCACCATTTGCGGTTTGCGGGCGAACAAGGTGCGCAACATGTCACGGTCGAGGTGCGGCTCCAAGCAGATCAGCAGATTGCCGTCGGATATGGCAAACGCGGTGCGCTGACCGATGGCTATACTCTCCACACGCGCCGACAGCGGAATCCCGCATTTCAGGATCAGCTCGTACAAGCGGTCTTGATCGCCGCGTTCGGTCAGCACGTTGTCGGCATACAGTTTTAATTGTTCGGTCAGCTGTTCGGCGGATTGTGGCGCTTGGTCAGAGCGCCAAATTTTAAAATTGCTGGAAGCTAGCTTGAATGCACGGAAGCCCAAGTCACCCTCACCCGACCTGCGGCCACCCTCTCCCAGGGGGCGAGGGTTAGATTCCCCTCTCCCTGCGGGAGAGGGGCTAGGGGTGAGGGAAAGTTGTGGCGATATTTCCGCCGCTTGTTGATTCAGCTTAGCAATCACCCGCCGCACCCGCTCGCGGGTAATGTGCGCGATGGTCAGGTATTGCGGGTGGTCGGTTTTTTCGGGGAGCTGCACGAGAATGAATTTACGCTTGCCGCCATCTTGCTGGTTGAGGTCGAACACGGCGTGGGCGGTGGTGCCGGAGCCTGCGAAGAAATCGAGCACGATGTCTGACTCTTTTTCGGTTACAAAATATATAAGATGTTTGATTAAATTATGCGGTTTGGGCTTATCGAATACATCCCTGCCAAGAATTTGCTTGAGCATCTCGCTGCCATTCCGAGTGGGGATACGAATCACGCTTTTCAGATTATCCAATGACTCTTGGATATAAAGTTTGCGATACGCTCTATCGCCTCTCCATACAACCCGATTGTCCGCCAACAATTCATCTATGTAATCCTGCCCCATCCAATGTCTTCCAGGTGGTGCAGGTATTGTTCTATCTCCAAAACGCCGAGGCGGCCCACTACCCTCACCTGAAAGGTCAACCGCGTAATATACGTTCCACTGCTCATCAATATTTTTGTAATTGCCAAGCCAAGCGTGTTTTTTCTCACCTCGATGGGCATCTTCCTCAAGCAATATATTTATTTCAGCCGTCAATTTTTCTTGCGCTTCTGCAAGAGATACACCATTTATCTTCATTTCGTGAACTAGGTGATTTAACCTCTCACCGTCATCACGCGATCTGTTCCACTTTGAATCGCTAGCTGATGGCGCGCGCCCATATACATGAATGTACTCATGCTCGACTGCGATCTGCTCACTATTTCTCGATGAGTTATGCCAAACAATTGTTGCTAACCAGCACTCTTCCCCAAACACCTCATCCATCAGCAGCCGCAGATTATGCACCTCGTGGTCGTCTATGCTGACAAAAATCACGCCGTCCTCTTTCAGCAGGTTACGCGCCAGAAACAAGCGCGGGTACATCATGTTCAGCCAGTTAGAGTGGTAACGCCCACTGGTATCCTTGTTGGTGCTGGTGGCGGTGCCATCCTCGCCCAACTGCCCGGTGTAGCGCAGATACTCGTCCAGCCCTTCGCGGAAGTTGTCGGGGTAGATGAATTCGTTGCCGGTGTTGTAGGGCGGGTCGATGTAGATCATCTTAACCTTGGCATGATAGGGCTTCTGTAACAGCTTCAGCACTTCCAGATTGTCGCCCTCGATGATGAGGTTTTCCGTGCTGTCCCAGTTGACACTCTCTCCCGGCTGCGGACGCAATGTGGCAACGCTGGGCATCTGCACGTTGCGGAAAGCCTCGCGCTTGCCCGCCCAGGTGAGGCCATAGCGTTCCGGGTTAGTTTCAATGTATTCGCCCAGCGCGGCTTGCAATTTGGCAAAATCCACGCGACCTTCGCTGAAAATTTGCGGCGCAGCATCGCGCAATTGCGTCAGCAAGGCTTCTGTCATATCAGCAGAAGTTAGCGGGAGTTTTGTATCATCGGTCATGGTCATTCCATCATTTTATTATGCTTGAACATTTCCAATCTCAATCATTTTGCCAACATCGTCAATTGAATAAACAGCGCATATTCAGCCCAAAAACAATTTATACGCCGGATTCTCGCTCTCATCCCAATAGCGATAGCCGAGATTGTCGAGAAAAGTTTTAAGCGCCTGTTTGTCGTGATGCGGCACTTGCATACCGACCAGCACACGCCCGTAATCCGCGCCGTGGTTCCGATAATGGAACAGACTGATATTCCAACTGTGGTTCATGCTGTTTAAAAATTTCATCAACGCACCGGGACGTTCGGGGAACTCGAAACGAAACACAATTTCATCTTTTATTCCGGGCGCGTGGCCGCCGACCAGGTGTCTTACATGCAGCTTGGCCATTTCGTTATTGGTGAAATTTTGCGTCGGCAATTTGTGTTTGATTAATTTGCCCACCAGCGCATCAATTTCATTTTGATCTTTAACCTGCACGCCCGCAAACACCTGCGCTGCCTTGGAATCAGCGTAGCGATAGTTGAATTCAGTAATATTGCGGGTGCCCAGCAGGCTGCAAAATTTGCGGAAGCTGCCCGCTTTTTCCGGGATGCATACCGCCAGAATCGCTTCGCGCTGTTCACCGATTTCGGCGCGTTCGGCCACAAATCGCAGGCGGTCAAAATTCATGTTCGCACCACTGGCAATGGCTACCAGCGTCTCATTTTTCAGATTTTCGCGCGCGGCATACAGTTTGGCACCCGCCACCGACAGAACGCCCGCTGGCTCTAAAACGGTGCGGGTATCTTCAAATACATCTTTGATGGCCGCGCAAATAGCGTCGGTATCCACGAGGATGACTTCGTCGACCAACTCACGGCAGATACGAAATGTCTCGCTGCCCACCTGTTTCACCGCCACGCCATCGGCAAACAAGCCGACGTGCTCCAGCGTGACGCGCCGCCCCGCTTTGAGCGAGCGCGACATGGCATCCGAA
>JBEBGP010000110.1:0-7878 GCA_040081045.1 Candidatus Nitrotoga sp. | reverse complement strand
CTTTTCTGCAAGCCTTGTAGATATTGGTGCCCCGAACACGAATCGAACGTGTGACCTACCCCTTAGGAGGGGGAAATTTTGCGCGTTTCTTGCTGTTGATTGCCATTCACAAAAACATCACAAATACAATAAAACAATTACTTATATAATAATGTCATATTATTTGTGTTGATAAGTATTCCGCGATATTGCTATAATTCCCCTACATAGCCCCTACACGGAAAGGCGGACGGCATGAAACGGGAAAACTTCACAGCGGCAAGGGTTGCAGGGTTCCAGTGCGCACCCGGCAAAAAGCAAAGCATTTATTGGGACGGAAAAATGCCGGGGCTGGGTTTGCGTGTAACCGCTGCCGGTTCCAAAGCATTCATATTTGAGACTTCGCTAAATAACAAAACCATCCGCATGACCATAGGCGACCCGCGCAACTGGGCTATAGGGGATGCACAAGCCGAAGCATCGCGCCTTAAAGTCATGACCGACCAAGGCATAGACCCGCGTCAAGTGATAGCTGATGCTATTGCCGCCAAGGAAGCCGAAGCCGCCGCGCAACGTGAGCAGGAAGCCCGAAAGTCTGTGACAGTAGGCGTTGCATGGGCTGAATATATTGCCGAGCGTAGTGCCGCCGTAAAAGACGGCAAGCCGGAATGGGGTGAGAAGCACAAAGCCCACCATGCCTATTTTATGCAAGCTGGGGGAGTGAAGCGCAAACGTGGAACCCGTCCCGGCGAATCGAAGAAAACGCGCCCCGGTATTTTAGTGCCACTGATGACTATGCGCCTTGCTGACCTTGACGCGATTGCCATTGAATCATGGTTGAAAAAGGAAGTCGCCCAAGCTCCGACCTCTGCCGCTAAAGCCTTCCGCTTCTTGCGTACTTTTTTGACGTGGTGTGCCAAGCATGACGTATACAGCACCGTTGTTCGTGCTGATGCGTGTCAGGCTGATGATGTAAAAAAGATGGTGCCCACACCCAAAACCAAGCCAAATGACTGCCTACGACGGGCGCAAATCAAGCCTTGGTTTGAAGCCGTGCAAAAAATTGGCAATCCGGTAATTGCCGCCTATTTGCAAGGCTTGTTATTGACTGGAGCAAGACGCAATGAACTGGCCGCGCTGCGCTGGGCTGATGTGGATTTTCAATGGAAAAGTTTAACCATCCGCGACAAGGTGGAAGGTGAACGCACCATACCGCTGACCCCCTATCTTGAGCATTTAACCTCATGGTTGCCGCGCCGCAATGAGTTTGTTTTCAGTAGTCCCACCGCTGCGTCAGGAAGGCTTGAAGAGCCGCGTAATCCCCACAATAAGGCACTGGCTGCCGCTGCACTTCCTGCACTATCCCTGCATGGGCTACGCCGTTCCTTTGGCACATTGTCGGAATGGGTGGAAGTCCCTGCCGGGATTGTGGCGCAGATTATGGGACACAAGCCGAGCGCGATAGCTGAAAAGCATTACATACAACGCGAACTCGACTTGCTGCACTTGTGGCACGTCAAAATTGAAGCGTGGATATTGGAGCAGGCAGGAATCAAGTTTGTGCCAGCAAAAGCGGGCTTGCGTGTGGTACAAAAGCAATAATAAATGTAACTACAAATATCAATTGACTTCAATAATAAACGTAACTACACTAATACATGAAAGTAATTTTCGACGAAGCCAAAGACGTACTGAATAAAAGTAAGCATGGTTTGTCATTGGCTGAAGCTACAAAGTTGGAATGGGATGACGCATTGATATGGCAGGACACCCGCCGCGATTATGGTGAAGCCCGTATGATTGCATTGGGTGCGATAGGTAAACGGCTTTACTGCGTGGTGTATGTTGACCGAAACGATGTGCGAAGAATAATCAGCTTACGCAAAGCAAATCAGAGGGAGTTTGACGATTATGAGCAAGAAACTAATTAGACCCAGCGACGAAGAGGATGCGCAGATTACCGCTGCCGCATTGTCCGACCCAGACAATCAACCCTTGACTGATGAGGAGTTAAGGCAATTCAAGCCAATGCGCGGAAGGCCACTGGGAAGCGGAAAAAAGGAACAGGTGACCCTTCGCCTTGATGCGGAAATTCTGGATAAATTCAAATCTACAGGCAACGGCTGGCAAACCCGCATTAACGACGTACTGCGGAATTGGGCGAAACGTCACTGATAACCAGTTTACCCCCGCCTAGCCTGCGAGTAATTGCCAAGGGCGAATAACCGGACACTTTCACCGGCCTGACGGGGGTTCCCAAATGAAAGGCATTACGAAAGGATGTGATATGGAAGCAGCTAACTATGATAATGGGCGGCTTAAGGAATATCTGGGGTATAAATTTTGGCAACCAGAATCCGGGTTGCGCGTGATTGTCGGACTGGATTATTTTTACAAATCTGCCTTTGAAGATATGCCTTTAGGTTCGCTACCTGATGGCGCAAAACGCACTGCCGATGGGACACGTTTATTGTGGGAAACGCACCAAATGTTGAATACGCTGGGTGAGCTTGCGCGTGCATGGCATGGAGAGTTTGTCAGTTACGATAAAGAAAAAGAAAAACAAACACCAAAATTTTTTATCGAATGGGCACTTGAGAAAGACTTTCGCCCCGAGTGGCTGGATTGGGCGATAGAGCAAGGTTTATACAAGCCTGCTGATGTGCCCGCCGCGAAGGTGGAAGCCGGGGCAGATGCAACGTCCGACAATGCTGTGAAGCCAGTGAGAGGCATAACGAAGAACGCAGTTATCGGTGCATTCACTGAGCTACGCTTTAATAACGACCAATGGGCTAAGTATTTGGGCGACCCGCCCCAATGGTTAGAGGTTTGTCGTGTAGCAAAGGGTAGCAAAAAAGTATCCGCAACATGGAACCCGGCTCTAATTGCCGCTGGGCTTTATGATAAAGGAATCTCAATAAAAAAACTTGATGCCGTGTTTGTCAGCCTGCAAGATTGGGCTGATGAGTGGAAGGAAAAATCCGCATCACTCCGCGATTAGATACCGCTCCATCATCCCGCTCTAATACCGGACACCTGCCCGCAAAGCCGCATAAAACCTAGACTGGACATACCGCTGTATGAAGAATAAAAGAACGGTATGAAATAACGAACCATCTTAAACACGCCGCATGGCTGAAAGTTGGTTCCCGATGCAAACCGTCACAAATCAAAACCCCGCACACTTCCCCCCGCTGGAGCAAGTAACCCGCCCGACGGTTCCAACTGACCAAGCCGCTTATTATTTGAATAGACAGCCTCAGACCTTGCGGGCGTGGGCGTGTCTGGAAAATGGCGCATTAAGACCTATCAGAATTTCAGGGCGTTTAGCATGGCCTGTTGCTGCAATCCGTGCGCTGCTGAATGGGGGTGCTTAAAATGATAAACATCCACGATGCGCACGTTAAAGCATGGGCTAAACACCATTCTCACCACTTGCCGGCTAAGGTGTCGGTTAGCGATTCTAACCCTGCAGCATTGACGGAAAATGGGGTAACACAGGTAACAAGGGTACAAACCAATAACGACAGGCCTTATGCTGTTACCCCTGCTGTTTCTGCCAAGGTAACAGAGGTAACACCTGAGCCGATAATACCCGACGAAAGCAAACGCCCATGCTTCAAAGTTTTTGACGATTGGCAAATATTGCCCGACAACAACAAGCTGAAGCCGGGCGTATGGTTTTTCTCAATCAAGCACAGCAAGGGCGAAGCACCACCCGCGCTTATTCAGCAATGGATATGTTCACCCCTGCATGTGGAGGCCGTGACCTTTGACGGACAGGATAATAATTTTGGGCGGATGCTACGATTCCAAACTACCAACAGCAAGTGGCGCGAATGGGCTATGCCGATGGAATTGCTACGTGGTGCGGGCGATGAATTGCGCGGCGAACTGTTGGCGATGGGCGTAGAGATTGACCCACTAGCAGGGCGGATATTGCTGGGGCAATACCTGCAAGCCAAACCACCGAAGCGGCGCATTCGTTGTGCGCTGCAAGTGGGCTGGTGCGGCGATTCGTTTGTGCTACCTGATACCGTTATTGGTGCGTCTGCTTCGAGCGTGATATTTCAATCGGGCGAACGCGGACACGATGAGTTCACCAAGGCCGGAACGCTAACCGGGTGGCAATCCGATATTGCGGCGCGGGCTGTTGGCAATCCCCTGTTGGTGCTGGCGCTGTCGGCTTCGTTTGCTGGGGCGATGCTGGCGCGGTGCAATGGTGAAGGCGGCGGACTTCACTTTGTCGGCGAATCTTCCACGGGCAAAAGTACCGCCGTTGAGGCCGCGTGTTCAACGTGGGGAGGCGTAGGCTATAAACGAAGCTGGAATACCACGGCGAACGGGCTGGAAGGTGTAGCGGCGATGTTTAACGATAACTTGCTGGTGCTGGATGAAATCAACGAATGCAACCCGCAAGACGTAGGGAAAATCGTTTATGCGCTGGGCAACGGGGTAGGCAAGCAACGCGCCGGGCGAACCGGGAGCGCACGGGCGGTAACGCGCTGGAAATGTTTTGTCCTATCCAGTGGTGAGCGCACCATTGCCACGGCCATGATGGAGGGTGGGCACAAGGCGAAGGCCGGGCAATCTGTACGGCTGTTAGACATTCCGGCGGCGCGAAACTTTGGAGCTTGGGACAATCTGCACGGCCTGCCAAGTGGCACGGCATTTTCTGACGCGATAAAGCAGGCGGCGGTAACGCACCACGGGCACGCCGGGCGCGCATTCCTCGAAAAGCTGACCCGAGATAAACGCAACTTTGGCGAATATCTGGAACGGATCAAGGCATTGCCAGAATTTTTCACCGATGACAACGAAGGGCAAGCCCGGCGTGCCGCCGGGCGTGTCGCCATGCTGGCGCTGGCGGGTGAGGTGGCGACTGAATACGGCATAACCGGCTGGCCAGTGGGTGCGGCAATCGAGGCGGCAGGGGTAGGCTTCAAAGCGTGGTTATCCACACGCGGGCACAGCAACGATGAACGGCGGCAAATATTGGAACAGGTTGCCGGGTTTATTGAGCGGCATGGGGATAGTCGTTTTTCGGATGCTGCACAGGCTAATTCCGATGATGCCATGCGTATCAATCGCGCTGGCTGGTGGCGTGATGAGGATGGCAAGCGCACTTATATGTTCCATGCTGAGGGAATGCGCGAGGCCGTGAAAGGATTCGACTTCAAACGGGCGCTGGATATTTTGCAGGAAGCTGGCGCATTGCCAATGCCTGGTGCTGATGGCAAACGCGCAAAGTCGATGCGGATAGGCGGGTTGCTGTTGAAGCTGTACCCAGTGCAAGCCGACAAATTGGGGGACGATCATGGGGCTTGATAATCTGCTGGCAACGCTGGAAAAGCGCGATTCTGTTACCCCTGTTACCCCATGCAACAAGGGTGAGGTAACAGCAAAAGCCGCTCCAATAAAGGCTTGTACCCTTGTTACCTGTGTTACCCCGGAAAAAATCACAACGGCAATCGCCAAACCGGAAACGCTTCAGGATAGGCAAAGGGAAGCGAGGCGGCAAAAAGTCATTGCCATGCTGGATGCCGCGCCTGATTTACCACGGGCAATTGATGTTGATGATTCCAGCGACCCGCATAACGTCATCGTGTGCGTGGCAGTGCGGTATCCAAGTAAGGCAACGGGCGAGATGCTGATCCCACGCGCAAAGTATGATCCTTGGACATTACTGGAATTGCTCATGCGGCATGGACAGACAACGCACTGATGTATTTATTTTCCTACAGCATGATGCTGAACTAGGGCTGGAGTGTAAACGTTTACACTTTTTTGGGGGGTATATAGGTTCTTCCCAGCAAGCGTCGTATGCGGGTAATTCGACCCCCGATAACCCGCTACTCACGAGATTTTTAGAAGGGATGGAAAATGAGCAAGGCACACACTTTAGCGAAAACTGCAAGACACCTTGGATGTGGGAAATCGACCGTGGTGAATTTTTTGGCCACAAAAGGCATGGTGCATGATGAGTGTACGCTCGATGAAATCAGGCTGGCGTATATCACTAAGCTTCGCGATGCAGCGTCGGGGCGCGGCGCTTCGGAAGGTGGCCTTGACTTGATGGCAGAACGTGCACGCTTGGCAAAGGTGCAGGCCGATAAAGTAGAGCTACAGAACGCAATCGCACGCAACGAATATGCTCATGTGTCCGTACTCACACTGGCATTGTCAAAGGTAGGAAGTCAGGTTGCGGGCATACTCGAAGCGATTCCGGTCAAGCTTAAACGCCGCTCATCTATTAGTTATGATGACCTGCAATTTATCAAGGGTGAAATTGTCAAGGCGCGCAACTTGGCTGCTAAAGTAAATTTGACGGATGCTGAGGTTGCGGAAATGGAGAGTCGCATTGATGATGCGTAGCCATATAACAGCTTTCTAATTCACGTAGTGCTTCATTTTACCGCTCTAACCCTGCCATTTTTTCAGGCTCAATCTGTGGATAACTTTCATTTTCTGCGTTTTGCGTTTTTTCTTGCTCCGCGCCAGTGGCTGATTTCAGGCCACCACCTATAACGGTTATAGGTCTGTGCGCTGACTCTTTTTTGAGCAGCCTTTAATATCTCATTGTCAGGCGGCGACATTCCATAAAATCCTACACTGCGCCTACATGAAGCAAAGCTAACTGGAAAGTATAAAGGCCTGCATCGCTACAATCCTTATAAATATTGGTGCCCCGAACACGAATCGAACGTGTGACCTACCCCTTAGGAGGGGGTCGCTCTATCCACTGAGCTACCGGGGCGTGGCGCGCATTTTATTGTAGTTTCAATATTCAATAATTATGCTTGCCGTATTGACGGTGTTTGCTGCTATTTGTACTAAAAATGTGCTGCCTTGCGTTTTGATTTATTAACAGTTGAATTTAATCAGGATGGCAGGCGTTAGCTGCGGGGAATATCACCCAAATATAATTTCATTGCGCCATTCATTTTATTAATTCACCGCCAGCACTGGTATCATACCGATTGTTTAATAAACCTCAAGCCGAACCAGTTTGGGCATTAATTGGGGGAATTTTTCAACGATTGGATTGAAGGAGAAAATCATGAAATGGTTAATATTGCTGGGTATATTTGGCGCACTGGCGTTGGTATTAGTCGGAAAAATGGCGCGTGCCGGGGATGTGCCAAAAGTAGGCGAGAATGCCCCTGACTTTAAGTTGTTCGATCAGCATAACAAGCCCCATATGTTGGCGGATTATCGCGGCAAGTGGCTGGTGCTGTATTTTTATCCCAAGGATGACACGCCCGGTTGCACCGAAGAGGCATGCAAGTTTCGCGATGACCTGCACAAGCTCACCGCATTGGGCGCACAAGTAGTTGGTATCAGCGTGGATGACAGCAGCAGTCATGCGGACTTCGCAAAAAAGCATAGCCTGCCTTTTCCATTGTTGGCAGACACAGATAAGGTAGTCACTGAGCGATACGGCGTACTGAACAATTTGTTGTTGGTCAAAATGGCCAAGCGCTACACTTTTTTGGTTGACCCGCATGGAAAAGTTAAAAAAGTCTACGACAAGGTAGAAACTTCACGTCACTCGCAGGAAATAATTGATGATTTGAAGGGGTATATAGCTGCGCTAAAAGTGTGAAGCAGCCGGCTTGCGTGGTGACGCGTAACCAGGCTGACTTTGCATTATTTTATCGGGAAAGATGCGATGGTGTGTTGTATCTGGTCATAATCAATTTTGTTTTAGGTGACATATGGAGTCTTTGAAGGTCAGTAACGATGTCTTGTTTGTTTTGTTGGGAGCCATTATGGTGCTGGCCATGCATGCGGGCTTTGCATTTCTTGAATTGGGCACGGTGCGTAGAAAAAATCAGGTAAATGCGCTGGTTAAAATCATGGTGGATTTTTCAGTATCGACTATCGCAGATTTTTTTA
>JBEBGP010000057.1:0-1997 GCA_040081045.1 Candidatus Nitrotoga sp. | reverse complement strand
CTACTGGTTCAGTCAAACGATAGAGGCGCAAGCAGTCTTCTTTTTCGTCTATCTCATCAAGCAGTCGCCGCTCTAATTCTTCAAGTTGCATCTGATTAACCTTGCACTCAAAGACCGAATTTTGCACACGTTGCCCAGTGCTCTCGCATACTTTCGCGACGCGGCGTAGCCGTTTGCGCCCGGCGGCGGTTACGGTGGATACATCGTAAGTAATAATAATTAGCATGGCATTTACCGGTAAAGGAACGGAAGATAGCCTTCCATTTCGCCGCGCAGCGTGCGTGCCATAAAGCGTGCTTGCAATAACGGCAGCAGGCCAATCGGTACTTTGGTTTCTAGCAGAGGATGCAGCACCTCTTCCTGTTTGCGCTCCTGATAGGCAACCACCACGGTGCGGCGCACATCTCCTTCGAGCAATACCGCGCCGCCTTCACGTTCGGTAAAATCGTTAGCTCCGATCTGCGCCCGGTTAATCAGGGTGAGTGCCAGTCGGTCGGCGAAGATGGCACGAAACTCTTCCATCAAATCCAGCGCAAGTGCGGCGCGGCCGGGGCGAACAGTATGCAAAAAGCCAAGCTGGGGATCGAGACCGACCGCCTCCAGCGCGGAACGGCAATCGTTCATAAGTATGGAATAAAGAAATGAAAGTAGCGCGTTGAACCGGTCGCGTGGCGGTCGCCGGGTGCGGCCATCCATCGTAAATTTGTCGCGTGCCTCACGCCTGACCAACAGCGGCAACGCGGCGAAATAATTTTTTGCCGCATCGCCCTCAATGCCGCGCACCACATCCAGATTTAAGGAGTGCGGCAGATTACGCAACGAGATTGAAAGTGTTTCTGCGGCAGCTGCAAGTGCGCCACTATCTTCTTCATCACCTGCTTCACGCGCGCCGCGCAATAGCACTTGGCGCGAATTACGCAATTTCCCGGCAATCACACTGTGCGCAATACCCAGCGCAAATTTTTCATCCAGTGCCAAACGATGTTGTGCCTGCCGCAGCAAGATATTGCCGGAAACCGAGCCTTCGAGCCGCGCCTTGAACCGCCCTTGATTATTCAGTAACACCAGGCTGATGCCGTCATCAGCACAGCGGTGCATCAAGGCAGGTGAAAACATGATATTACCCAGACATACCACACTGCCCAGATGATGCAGCGGCACCTGCAATTTTTTCTCGTGCTCCACATCCACCCGCACCGTGTCGTTCTCCAGATGGAGATAAGAATTTGGCGTCATGACGTAGAGGGTATTGAGTAGTTGGCGCGCCATTTTTATGTGGCCTCCGGCTCGAACAAAGTTTCCAGCAAACTATGCTGCGTTGCACGCTCAGCGACAGCCTGAGGCTGGCAGATTTCCTTCAGCGAACACTCCTTGCAGCGCGCGTCATTGGCCGGGGGCGGCAGCTTGCCGGAATCCATCATCGCGCGGATAGCGTTCACAGTCTCTTCCACCTTGTCGCGCAGCTCCTGCGTAATCACTATCTCGCGTCTGCGCCGCGAACTGTGGTGATAGATCGCACCATGCGTAATGACCTTGCCAGTCATCTCTTCCAGACACATTGACTGCGCGGCAAGCTGGAGATCGTCGTGGATTTTTTCGCGCTTCTTGCCATGTTTGTATTCGACCGGGTAGATGCGCCCATCAGGATGAAACTCCACTACATCGCATTTTCCGATCAGCCCCAGCCGCTCCGACCACACCGGCAAGGCACGCTCAGTACGCACGCCCTCGAAAGTTTCAAACCCCGGTTCATCCACCCGCTCATGCGCTGCATTCCCACGCATGGTGAAAACATTTTCATCGAATGCCTGCTCAACATGTATCAACGCGCATTGGCGCGGGCAATAGCTCCAGTGCTGGAGTGCGGAAAGCATGATGGGATCGGCGGTTTCCATCCCCTATTGATCCGGCCAGTTGAAGTTTGAAGTTTTCACGCCGCATATTTTACGCGAGAATCCTGGAAATATTTCTTGACGCGCTCAGGTGATTTCTCCAAT
>JBEBGP010000019.1:0-2000 GCA_040081045.1 Candidatus Nitrotoga sp. | reverse complement strand
CATTGAAATTGGGTAAGGTTACAGCATCCGCGATTTGTCGCCCGATATAAAGCCGCAAAGCTCGTCCTCCATGCCCTTGCCCAAGGCAATCACTTTAAACAACTCTCCCATTTCGGCAGGGCTGGTGAGTTTTTGCAATTGGGATGAGAGTGATAAATATTGCAGCACTTTGTCGGGAGATGTGTCGTCAAGTAACTCAGTGATGCCGCAATTGATTAAAAAATGTGCTTGAGTGGTGTACCCATACAAGTGCAAACCCATGTCTATGGCAGACTCAGCCACGGCGGTAAAATCCACATGGGCAGTGATGTCTTGCAGCCCGGGCAAAAAGAACGGGTCGTCGTGCGCGTGATGGCGATAGTGGCACATCAGCGTGCCATTATTGCGCTGCGGATGATAATACTCACGCGCACCAAAACCATAATCGATAAATAACAATACGCCTTTATCCAAGCGCTCACCCAAGCTGCCCACAAGGCCGCGCGTGGCCAGTGATATTTCGCTGAGCATATTGTCTGCAGGCGCTGCCAAGTTGGACATTTCCAGCGCATAGTGATGCAACGTCCGGCTTTGTGGCGCACGCTCATCCCAGGTTAATTGCTCATTTATGCACAGCACACCGCGTTCGGTGATCGCATCATTCGTCCAGCGCACCAGATGAACGGGCAACGCATCCAACACTTCATTAGCCAGCAGGCACCCTGAAATTTTTTCGGGCAGCGTATCCAGCCAACGTATTCGATTGATTAAATGCGGCACCTGCTCCTGCAATAATAATTTCTGACGTTGGCGCAGATCGGTGCTGATTTCCAGAATGTCATAGCGTGCGGGCAGGCTGTTTAATTTTTCCAGCTCACTTAAAATATCAACCGCTAACTTGCCGCTGCCGGCACCCAGCTCCAGAATCACGGGGGCACTTAACGCCATGATTTCTGCAATTTGGCGTGCCAGGGTACGCCCAAACAAGGGTGAGATTTCCGGCGCGGTTACAAAATCACCGGCGGCTCCAAATTTGTGCGCACCCGCACTGTAATACCCCAACCCGGGGGCATACAGCGCCAGCTCCATATAGCGTGAAAAGGGAATCCAGCCGCCCTGCAGCGCGATATCATGATAGATTGAATCACGCAGTTTATTGCTGTGTGCCAATGCATCAGGCGAGGGTTGAGGTAGTGCGGACATAGTTTCTCAAAGTCCCAAACGTCATATTGATCGCCCGCAGAATTTTACAAGGCTGAGCGAGTCCGAGATTTATACAGCGGCTTCATGGTAAATTACCCAATGGCTGATAGTTTAGTGGAGAGCGCGGTGCAAGGCAAAGCGATATTGGTTACGGGTGGTGCGAAGCGGGTGGGTGCGGCAATTTGCCGTAAGCTGCACGCAATGGGGGCGGTGATCGCCCTACATTACCGCTCTGCCGGGCAGGAAGCGCAAGCGTTGCACGCCGAGCTGAATGCGGTGCGTGCAAATTCGGTATGGTGTGTGCAGGCAGATTTGTTGAACACCGCAACTTTGCCAAAGCTGGTCGCGGATACAATTCAATATTTTGGGCGACTGGATGGGTTGGTCAACAATGCTTCCAGTTTTTTCCCCACGCCACTGGCTGCAATAAGCGAGCAAGACTGGCATGATCTAATCGGCACCAATCTGAAAGCGCCATTGTTGCTGGCACAGGCAGCTGCCGCCGAATTAAGGCGCACCAACGGCGCGATTGTTAATATTGTTGATATACATGCCGAACGTCCGATGAAAAATTACCTGTTATATAGCGTGGCCAAATCGGGTCTGGCCGGATTGACCCGCGCGTTGGCGCAAGAATTGGCCCCGCATGTGCGCGTGAATGGTGTTTCGCCCGGGGTAAATATCTGGCCGGAAAATAACGCCTGGGCAAATGAAGCGCAACGCAGGGAAAGTATCGCGCGCACACTGCTGCAACGTGCGGGTGAACCGGAAGACATTGCCCGCACGGTGCAATTTTTATTAAACGACGCACCTTACAT
>JBEBGP010000214.1:0-7916 GCA_040081045.1 Candidatus Nitrotoga sp. | reverse complement strand
CCAACCTAATACAGCTTGGGTGGCAATACTTGATTGAGCAGGCGCTTGTAATGACGTTTAACCCCTGCCGCCAGCTTACGCTTGCGTTCTGCGGTGGGCTTCTCATAAAATTCACGGGCACGCAGCTCCGTCAACAAACCGGTTTTTTCTACTGAACGCTTGAAGCGGCGCATTGCTACTTCAAACGGCTCATTTTCCTTAACACGCACAGTCGTCATGAACAACCCTTATTCTAAAATTTAGGGGCGCACAGGTACCAATATCTTACCCTACTCCACAACCTGAATTTATCCCTCTACCCATCTCAAGTAATAACATCTTAGGTCAAACATAAATGAAATAGTTGGTGAAAATGAAACGCTGAACAAGCTCTCTGGCAAGGGCAGTATTTGATTCCTTTAAGCTGGCTACTTTCCTTTAATGCTGAGCTGTAATCGCGCTATCCAGGGCATGGTGTAGTTACGAATTTCCGCATCATCGGACAGAATCTTGCGAATTAATGCTGCCTTATGGTTACGCGTGGATTCACCTATTGGCGTGTTCGCGGCGCGTTGCTGCATCGCGGCGATGCGTTCACCGCACAAACCCTCCAGTTTGCTCAGCTGCTCCCATTTTCCCTGCGCTGCCGCGATACGCATTTGGCTGGTGAGTAAGGAAAGGTATTCATAATCCTCTATGTTGGAGTGCATGTTCAATATCTTTCCTTAATGTTATGGTTACAGTTCTGGACTTGGTGGAAATGGATACGGCAGATTTAAATGGCACAGCTTGGGGGCGAATTTGTGCCGACGGAGCTGTTTCAGGCTCGGTAGCCAGCAACTCACTTTGATACAACATCAATATCGGACTTATTCTGGTGCATGCCCGATTAGTTGCACTGAGTTGAGTTGTCAGGGCAGGTGACAGCGAATCATCCGGTAGAGTGTTGTTGAGATGGTTGCCGATGGCAATATTAAATCTGTTTGTATTCAGTGTGTGTATGGCAACTCCCGTTTGTTCTTAATCAGGACACAAATGCATGAATCCATTGGCCGTGTGACAGCGGCGTTATGAATGAGACCATCACATAACATTGGGTCATGCTGTCAGTTATCGGATAAAGATTAAAAATATTTAATGAATAGAGGGGAAATTTAACGTGGCTGAAAAGATTTGTGACCACCTGGATTCGATTGAAGAATCAAACTTTTGGCTGGATTATTGCCGGCAATTGCGTCGAATAGCGCTTGTTTTACCAGACTCTTCGTCATTCATTTCTTCATGGTGTAGCTCACCGCAAAACAAATCTTGGTACAGCCGGTTTTTGCCAGTATGAATCATAGGGGATGCCACTAATCAGGGTTTTTCTCCGAACTCATGTTGATTGCGTCCTTGATAAAATTACCTGGGGATTGCTGCGGTTATTTGAGGAGCTTGAAAAAGAGTTGTTTCCAATATATATTGAATATATTAAAAAGATTTTAAAAAAGATCAACTTAATTAGTCTAGAGCCTATTCTAAATGGGCTAGAGCCTTCCTAAATACTATGTTCAATTTAAATGGAAAAGTCGCGCTTGTCACGGGCGCTCGTCGTGGAATGGGTCGCACGCATGCGCTTGCTCTTGCGGGACAAGGAGCGAAGGTGGTCATTACCGACATTAAACTTATGGAGTGCGAGCTTGTGGCAGATGAAGTGCGTGCTAAAGGTGGAGACGCGGTTTGTTTCGAGATGGATGTGTCAAACAAGGATAATGTTGACAACGTTTTTGATCAAGTGATCGCTAAGTATGGAAGATTAGATATTTTAGTGAACAATGCCGGTATCTACCAGTCAAAACCATTTTTGGAAATGAGCGAAGCAGATTGGGATAGAACCATTGATATCAATTTGAAGGGATATTTTTTATGCGCTCAGCGTGCTGCGAAAGAAATGATGAAGAATAAATATGGTCGTATTGTGAATATAGTATCCATTGCTTCTGGTGGTGTGGGTGTGGGTATTGCCGGTGGCGCACATTACACTGCATCTAAGGGTGGCATCATTGGTATGACGGAAACACTCGCTGTTGAACTCGCTCCATTTGGTATAACCGTAAACGCAATAGGGCCCGGTGCTATTGATACGCCGATGGTGAGCGAAGCTCAGCTGCCAAAGGAAGTGATGGACGCAATGCTCGCTGGTGTACCACTAAAGCGTATGGGGCGCCCTGAAGAAGTTTCCCCTGCGGTTGTATTTCTTGCATCCGAAGAAGCAAGTTATGTTACAGGAGCGACACTTTATGTAGACGGAGGCTGGCTTGCAGCGTAACTTTTGACTGATGAAAACTGTTTTATACACTTTGAATTACGAAACTCCACAACCCACACTTTCAGGTCGGTCATTTTGATACTCCTCTTAATGATGTCGCAATCACGAGGATGAACTAAATCTTTATGGCTGATCACCTACCTATTCTGCATGTACTACGGCGGGGAGTTCAAAGTCGCGTTTGATGTGGAAATCACGCAGGACGAGGTAGGTCGTTAGCTGACCTATCCCAAGACCCCCAAAATGAACGCCCATGTCGAACGTTTTAATGGCAGTATCCAAAACGAGTTCGTTGCCTACCACGAAGATTTGTTGTTTACCGACGTGAATTTGTTCAACGATAAACTGCTGGATTACTTGGTGTGGTTTAACACCGAGCGTCCTCATTATGGTCTTGGGTTAATATCACCCTACGAGTATTTGAAACACACCATCAGTGCCATATGTATTGGCGGAAGACAGAGGATTGCTGTGGCTTGTAAAGTAAATTAAAATCACCGGATGAAATTTTTGGCGCATGGTGCGCTGAATTTCAAGAGGAAATAAAACATGGAACACATTTTACCCCCACTTCCCTACGCCATGGATGCGCTCGCGCCACACCTCTCCAGAGAGACGCTGGAGTTTCACTATGGCAAGCACCATCAAACTTATGTGACTAACCTGAATAATTTGATTAAAGGTACGGAGTTCGCAGACGCAACGCTGGAACAAATTATTAAAAAATCCAGTGGTGGAATTTTCAATAATGCCGCGCAGGTATGGAATCACACTTTTTATTGGAATGGCATGAAACCAAATGGTGGCGGTGCGCCCAGCGGTTCATTGGCGGATGCGATTAATAAAAAATGGGGCGGCTTTGAGGATTTTAAAAAAGCTTTTTCTGCTTCATGTGTGGGAAACTTTGGTTCCGGTTGGACATGGCTGGTGAAGAAAACAGATGGCTCGCTGGACATAATCAACACCAGCAATGCCGCCACACCATTGACTGGCGCGGATAAACCACTGTTAACCTGCGATGTGTGGGAACACGCTTATTACATTGATTATCGCAATGCCCGCGCCAAATATGTGGAAACTTTTTGGGGCTTGGTTAATTGGGATTTTGTCGCAAAAAATTATTCCAATTCGCAATAGAGCCAATATCTTTGTTACCTCAGTTGTGCGCGTCTTTCTCCGTTCAATTGTTGTCGAATCTAAAGAGGGGATGCATAACGAAAATGTGAAACAAAGCCTGTCCCTGAAATCTTTTCGGGGATTTTTATTTGTGAACCGTTTTATATCCTTGGATCGCGTCGCCACGTTTAATGCCACGCAGGGCAAACCAGCCTTGGTTCATTTCCAGCGCGTATAGCGCATCCTCTTGTGCTCGATGAATGATGGTCGTGTTGGCTTGCATTTCAGCGATGTTAATAATAATTCCCTGATCGTTGATGAAAGCAATGCTCAGGGGTAGTGGCGTGTTTTTCATCCAGAAGCCATGTTTTGCAGCTTCCTCAAAAACAAACAGCATGCCGCAGTGTTCACACAGGTGAGTGCGCCGCATCAGACCACGCTCGCGGCTTTGTGGGGTGTCGGCGATTTCTGCCTGAATGCGGTGCATACCGATGTGCAGCGCAGAAACTTTGGTTAAGGGTGGAGGCTCAGCCCATGCCGATGACATCGCGGCGAAGAGGTAGAGCAATGCAGTTATGCGTATAATAATTTGCATGGGTGTATAAGTTTATATCAACTTTCGCAGCGGCTGTTGTAAATTCAGATAATCATGATGCCTACACTTATTTTTGATATTGAAACCATTCCGGACATTGCCGGATTGAGGCTATTGCATAGCCTGGATGGGGTCGTGAGTGATGCTGATGTGGCGGAGATGGCTTTTCAGACGCGCCGTCAGAAGACCGGCGGAGATTTCCTGCAACATCACCTGCATCGTGTCGTGGTAATCTCGTGCGCACTACGTGAGGGTGATAATTTTCGCGTGTGGACATTGGGCGGGCTGGAAGATAACGAAGGCGATATTATCCGGCGATTTTTTGAGGGAATTGATAAATACACACCGCAAATCGTGTCATGGAACGGCAGTGGTTTTGATCTGCCTGTATTGCATTATCGCGGGTTGATTCATGGCATACAGTGCGCGCGTTATTGGGATCAGGGCGAGGATGACAAGGATTTCAAGTGGAATAATTACATCAGTCGTTACCACTCGCGGCATATCGATTTAATGGACTTGCTGGCGCTGTATACTGGCCGAGCCAATGCGCCACTGGATGAGCTGGCACAACTCATCGGCTTCCCGGGCAAGCTGGGTATGGATGGCAGCAAGGTGTGGGAATCTTATCAGCAAGGCGGACTGGCGGAAATTCGCAATTATTGCGAGACTGATGTGGTGAATACGTATTTGGTGTTCGCCCGTTTTCAATTGATGCGGGGACAATTTTCCTGTGCGAGATATGAAAAAGAATGTGAGTTGGTGCGTCACACTCTAAGCAAGCACGAAGAGCCGCATTGGAAAAAATTTTTAGCGGCATGGCCTATATCAGGAAAATAATAATCTATTTTTTCAAATTTACTTTCCTCTGCATCCCCCTTGTCAAGGGAAGAACCAGGTTTTAACCCCGATATGAGAAGGTTGGAATGGCTGAAGTTTTCCTGCTTATACTTGCCTAATAAACATGTCATCTAAAAATCCCGTAACCATTGAATCGCTTGACCAGGAAGGTCGCGGCATTGCCCATGCTGAGGGCAAAGTTATTTTTATCGAGGGGGCGATCACCAGCGAGCGTGTGACCTATTCGTCCTATCGCAAAAAGCCCAGCTTTGAGATGGCACAAGTCGATCAGGTTTTCCATCAAAGTTTTATGCGCGTGCAGCCCAAGTGCGCGCACTTCGGAGTGTGTGGCGGTTGCTCCATGCAGCACTTGAATGCGCGTGCACAGGTTTCAGCCAAACAGCGTGTGCTGGAAGATAATCTGATGCGCATTGGCAAGGTTAAACCCGGGAATATTTTGCCAGCCATTTATGGTGAGGCGTGGGGCTATCGGCAACGCGCGCGGCTGTCGGTGCGGCATGTCGTCAAGAAAAATAGAACGCTGGTCGGCTTTCATGAAAAGCACAAAAGCCATGTGGCTGATATGCAGTATTGCGAAATTCTCACACCCAAAATTGCCCGTTTGTTGCCCCTGTTGGCGCAGATGTGCGACAGCCTGACCATACGTGATGCGCTGCCGCAGATTGAAGTCGCCGTAGGCGAGCATGTGGATGTGCTGGTGCTGCGCATCATGCGCCCATTGATGCCAGATGATGAAACTGCACTCAAGAAATTTGCCGATCACCACACTGTGCAATTCTGGTTGCAGACCAAAGGGCCGGAAACGGCTGTGCCATTTTATCCCCTGGACTCGTCAGTGCTGTCGTATAGCCTGCCCGAGTTCGGTATCACTATGCCGTTTGCACCCACCGAGTTTACGCAGGTAAATGCCAATATGAATCGGATTATGGTTGGTCGTGCCATGCGTTTGCTCGACCCGCAAGCAGGTGAACGCATCGCAGATTTTTTCTGCGGATTAGGGAATTTCACACTACCTATTGCGCGGCGTGGCGCATATGCATTGGGCATTGAAGGTAGCGAGATCCTGGTTAAGCGCGCCCTGCAAAACGCGCAATATAATGTTTTATCAAAAAACGCTACGTCGCAAAAAACACGCGGCTATGCTGAATTCCGCGCCATGAATTTATTTGAAATGGATGAAGTCCTGTTGGCGCAACTCGGACATTTCGACAAGTGGCTGGTCGATCCGCCACGTGATGGTGCGAGTGAATTGATGAAGTCGATCACTCCAGATACCGCACCGAAACGCATTGTATATGTGTCGTGTAATCCGGCTACATTAGCGCGGGATGCGGCAATTTTAGTACATTTAAAAGGTTACTTATTAAAAGCAGCGGGTGTGCTGAATATGTTTCCGCACACCTCGCATGTGGAATCGATCGCGGTGTTTGAGATACATTGATTTAAGTGTGCGTGAACGAATTGCGCACGTTGCATGTTAAACCAAATCTTTCTTTGAAAAACTTTAATGTGGTGGAACGTTTGAGTAGGATCGAATGTTTGAATATAACCGAATGTTGAATAAATAAAAAAGGCGACCAACTGGTCGCCTTTTTTATTTATTACTTAAGTTAATTAATCACGTTGACCGCTGAACGCCATCAGCAGATGCAACAAGCTGGTAAACAAATTATAGATGCTGAGGAATAGTCCCAGTGTGGCCATCACGTAATTAGTTTCACCGCCGTTCACAATACGGCTCACGTCAAACAGGATGTAAGCCGAAAAGATCATTACCGCAATGGCAGAGATTGTCAGTGACAGGGCGGGCACTTGGAAAAACAAGTTTGCCAGCGATGCAACGATCAATAGAATCAGGCCGATGAACAAAAATTTGCCCATAAAGCTGAAATCTCTTTTGGTAACTGTGGCAATGGTGGCCAGTGAGAAAAAGATGATGCCGGTGCCGCCAGCAGCCATGCCGATTAGCTCGGCACCATTGCGTAGATTCAGTGCCACTTGCAGAATGGGACCCAAGAACACGCCCGCTACAAAAGTGAAACCCAGGAGTGCGGCGACTCCCCAAGCACTATTGCGCAATGCGCTGACGGCGAACATTAAACCCATCATTGCGCCGAACATCAGCAGCGCACCCATGATGGGGCTGGCAGCCAGGAATGAAAAGTTAATTGACATGCCCACAAACGCGCCAACAACTGTTGGAATCATGGACAGTGCCAACATCATGTACGTGTTGCGAAGAACCTTGTTTCGTTCAAGCGCCATCGTCCCTGGTTGAGGGATGGCTTGATTCATGTTTTGAAATGGTTGTGTAGGTTGCATGGTTATTTCCCCAAATTATGTTGAACAGCAACGCGTAAGAGTAATCAAAGTGCCAAAAAGTTGCAAGGGCTCGTTTAAAAATTGCCAATGTCAAGCGGGGACATTTTTTATTGGTAGCAAGGGGTATGAATTACCCGGAGCCAACAAATTTCCATTTCAGGCTTCATAAACTGCATGGAAGAAGCTAAAATCGCAAGTTCTGAAAAATTAACGGGGATCACACTAATATGTCCATGTCCGACCGCGATGGGTTAATCTGGTATGACGGCAGGCTCGTCCCCTGGCGCGATGCCACTACGCACGTTTTAACCCATTCACTGCACTATGGCATGGGCGTGTTTGAAGGTGTGCGCGCTTATAAAACAGAGAAAGGCACGGCCATTTTTCGCCTGCAGGAACATACTGCGCGTTTGTTTAATTCCGCGCACATTTTTCAAATGAAAATGCCGTATGACCAGGCGACGATCATGCAAGCGCAATGCGAGGTGGTGAAACAAAATAAACTGGAATCCGGCTATCTACGCCCGATCGTATTTTACGGCTCGGAAAAGATGGGCATTTCCCCCAAGGGTGCGGGCGTACACATCGCCATTGCCGCTTGGCCGTGGGGTGCATATCTGGGGGATGATGGGCTCAATCGCGGTATTCGCGTTAAGACATCTTCCTTCACGCGTCACCACGTCAACGCCACTATGGTGCGCGCCAAGGGCTCCGGGCACTACGTCAATTCTATTC
>JBEBGP010000040.1:0-2007 GCA_040081045.1 Candidatus Nitrotoga sp. | reverse complement strand
GGAAAGTGATCCATTGTCGATTGCTTGGATGTTAGGCCTTAAGTAAAAAGATTTTTGAAGGGTAAGCAGATTTAAACTTTCGGATAAGGTCGCTGATAAAACGCTTTAAATTTTATCCTTCTCCTAAAAAACAAAGCGGGCATCCCGTCCAAAAACGAGATGCCCGCTACTATTTATCTTGTAACTTGCTACTTGCAAACTTGAAACTCACCACTTACCGTGCCGCGCCCCACCCTTCTTAGGCTTCCGATCCCATTTTTCAAACACTTTATCTTCTCTTCTGGGTGCCCTGTCCCGTTCAGAAGCATCGTCCACCCGGATCGGGCGACCATTGATCGTGAACTCTGGTAAACCCTGGCGGACCACCGTTACATAAGCCGCATCCAGGTCAAAATGCAGGTGAGTACGGCTGACGTCAATCTGTCCAATGGCGCGGCTAGGCACACCAAAGGAGCGATCCAGCAAAATGAGGAAATCTTTTTTGGTAACTCCATCCATTTCTCCTACGCTGACAAACAGACGAACCGTACCAGGTGCAGCGCCCGTTCCCGGTGTCGCCATCGTGCGAATTCCACGCTTGTCGCCACGCGGGTAAATGTTGATATCCGGCGCACTGCGGTAATAGGCCAGGAATCGGTTGAACTCCACACTCGCAAATCGTTTGATTAGTTCTTCCTTGCTCAAATCTGCCAATTCTGCCTGAATCCGTTCCATATACGGTTCAATATCTTCATGGTGCACCTCTTGTTCGTGAATGCCCTTGATGATGTTGAACAATTGGGCTTCACAAACTTCCATGCCTGTAGGAAGCATTTTTTTAACAAAAGGCGCTTTCGTTCTGCGTTCGATCTGCCGGATACGCTCTTCGTATTTAGGCGTTACGATGGTAATACTTACGCCAGTTTTGCCTGCGCGACCTGTACGGCCAGAGCGGTGCGTGTACACCTCGATTTCGTCGGGCAAACCGTAGTTGATTACGTGGCTGATATTGCTCACGTCCAGACCACGGGCGGCTACGTCGGTAGCGATCAGGAGTTGGAGGTGGCCTTCGCGGAAACGCTGCATCACGCGGTCGGATTGGGCCAGGTCGCCATGCAAAGCATCGGAGTTGTATCCATCGCGCACCATTTGTTCGGCCACTTCTTTGGTCTCGATTTTGGTGCGGCAAAAAATGAGCGAGTAAATTCCTGGAAGTGCGTCTACTACCCGTTTCAGGGCATTATATCGGTCGTCGGCACGACACACATAATAGACGTGTTCGATGTTTTCGTTGGTCTGGGAGCTGCCCATCACAGATAGTTCCTGTGGGCTTTTCATGTAGGTGTTGGCAATAATGCGCACCTCTCTTGGCATGGTAGCCGAAAAAAGCCAAATAGATTTGCGTTCAACCACTTCAGAAAGGATGAAGTCAATAGCTTCTTTAAAGCCCATGTTGAGCATTTCGTCGGCTTCATCGAGTACTACGCGGCGCACACTATCCAGTTTGACGGCTTTGCGGGAAATCAAATCCATCAAACGACCAGGAGTCGCCACAACAATCTGGGCGCCAGCTTTAATTTGCCGGATTTGGGTTTCGATGCTTGCTCCACCGTAAACTGCAACCACCTTGTATTGGTGCGCTTTTTCGGAATAATTCATCAAATCACTGGCCACCTGAACACAAAGTTCGCGGGTAGGGCACATGATGAGCCCTTGAATGGTACGTTCGTGAGGATCAATACGTTGGAGGAGTGGGAGGCCGAAAGCGGCAGTTTTGCCTGTGCCGGTTTGGGCGAGGGCAATGAGGTCGTTGTCGCCTTCGAGGGCGACAGGAATGACCGTTTCTTGAACAGGGGTAGGGGTTTCAAAGCCCATGGCTGTGATACCCTGCAAGAGGTCGTCGGCGATGCCGAGCGTCTTGAATGCAGACATTAATAAAGTACGTTAGGGGCGAAGGGACTGTTTGACTTGCGCGCTGCTGTTCACGTAGTTATGCTTCACCCGCCTTCGGTCGCCGAAGGAGTGTGC
>JBEBGP010000005.1:0-8002 GCA_040081045.1 Candidatus Nitrotoga sp. | reverse complement strand
TAATAGTACAAATAAACTATTGACTAGATACAATTGAACCTCAATCTGTAGGCCAACTGTAACCTTGGCTTTTTGTATATCAATCCCTCGATTATTCAAGTAAACACGGCAAATTTGATAACGCTGAATTAGTACACTAATAAACTGATAAGCAGATAAAATTTGCACGCAGGCGTGGTTGAACCCATTTACTTTAAAGTAAGGAAAGATATATTAATATGGCGGAAAAACTAGAATCAAGTAAGCATCAAAAGGTACAACCTGGCAATTTTGAAAAAAATTCAATAAAAAAGAAACCTGCTTGGCCCATGCTTTTTACGGTTGTGGTGTTGATAAGCGTGATTGGAATTTTTCTGGCGAGTTTGCCGCGCGGCTTCTCTCAGGATTTTTCTCTGATCGGAAAAGGGGGTAATGTTGTTGTGCTGGTGCATGATTTGCACAGCGTAGCCAGCGCAAATAACATGGATCGCGTGAGTAGTACATTACGAAAAGAATATGATGGCCGGGTTACTTTTCTGGTTGCTGATCCGGGCGCGCCGCAGGGCAAGGCTTTTGTTGATACTTATGCTATTGATGACAAGGTAACTGCAGTGGTGTTCTTTGCGCCGGATGGCAAGTTGATCGGCATGACATATGGTGAGCAGGAGCTTGTGATGTTTCGCACGCGCATCAATCAAGCCTTTCATTTGTAAAATTTAGCCACGGCCAATTATCCCAAGTCTCCCCACAATGTTTGTAGTGCCGTAATGCCCGCTATGGCAGCGGTTTCAGTACGCAAAATACGCGCGCCAAAACTGATCGGGATAAAGTTTGCCTGTTTAGACATCTCCATTTCGGCTGCACTCCAGCCACCCTCGGGGCCAATCAATAAAGCTATAGAATGCGCTGGTTTGACCTGTTTGCTGAGCGAGTTACGACTGGTGGGCGCAAGCATAAGTTTTGTGGCAGTAGATGGGCGCATGGCTACCAACCAGCGTGTGAAATCTTGCGGCGGATAGACGATGGGCAAGGTATTCCTGCTGCATTGTTCGCACGCGGCAATGGTGACCCTGCGCCAGTGTTCAGCGCGCTTTTCAGCGCGCTCATCCGACAAGCGGGTGATACTGCGTTCGGTTTGTAACGGTTGGATTGCGCTAACTCCCAGCTCCGTAGCCTTTTGCACAATCCAATCCATTTTTTCGCTGCTGCATAGTGCTTGTGCCAGCACGATATGCAAGGGAGATTCACGGTTAATCGCATAGCTGTGCAGGCGATCCAGGCGTACACTTTTGCCTGCGATGGCACAAATTCTGCCGTGCAATTCATTGCCCGCCCCGTCAAAAATATATACTTCATCATTCACGCGCAGACGTAATACGCGGCTGGCGTGGTGGGCGGCGGTGGCGGGTAATTCCACACTGCCAGCAATCTGATCCGGCGCGTTAAAAATTGTGCCGGGAAACAATGTGGGCGGGCAATAGAATCGCGGGATAGACATAGTCAGGATAATTTATGGGACGGCGCATGATAATATATTGCTTCGGCAAATTGTCAGGTAAGGTAGGGTATGAATGGTTAGTTTAAATCCCCCCGTTTGCGATTTTGGCTGGAAGGCGCGCGAATTTAAATTGCCTGGTGTGGACGGTAAATATTCCACGCTGGAAAACAGCCGTGGTAAAAATGGTTTGTTGGTGATGTTTATTTGCAACCACTGTCCCTATGTGAAATCCATACGTGAACGCATCGTACGCGACACGCGTGAATTGCAGGCATATGACATTAATAGCATCGCGATTATGTCCAACGATTCTGCCGAATATCCGGAAGATTCATTTGAAAATATGCAGAAAATTTCGCGGCAATACGCCTTTCCGTTTCCGTATGTGTGGGATAAAACCCAGCAGGTAGCCAGAGATTATGGCGCGGTTTGCACGCCGGATTTTTTTGGTTTTAACGCGCAGATGGAATTGCAATATCGCGGGCGTTTGGATGCCTCGCGCAAGGAGTTGATGGCGGATGCAACGCGTGATTTATTTGATGCCATGGTGCAGGTAGCGAGAACTGGCAAAGGCCCGGCCAACCAGCTTGCCAGCATAGGCTGTTCAATTAAATGGGCGCATGAATAATCTTATTAGATATTAAGCGGTAATCAATCGAAAAAATTCTATGCCTGCCAACAATAATTCCGGCAATCTTCAAGTGAAAAAAGCCTCTGCCCAGCAGACCATGAGCGCGATGTTGAAAGCGATTGTGGCCGCAGTGAAGCTGGTTGGCGCTGAAGAAATTATGCCGCACTATATGAAGGTGGCACACCAGCATAAAAATGACGGCAGTATGTGTACCGGGGTTGACCTTGTTGTGCAGGAAGTGCTCACGCGCAAGTTGCAGGCCATTTTAAACGTGCCTGTGTTGGGCGAAGAAATGCCGGTGGCACAGCAGGAGGCGTTATGGGGGAATGGGCTGCAGACTATGTGGTGTATCGATCCAATAGATGGCACCTCAAATTTTGTGCACGGCCTGCCTTATTTCGCTATATCTGTGGCTTTGATTCGTGATGGCAAGAGCGTGCTGGGCGTGGTTTACGACCCTGTTGCGAAAGAGGCCTTTGCAGCGGAGCAGGGGCGTGGCGCATTCTTGAACGGCATTAAGCTGCAAGGGCTGACCGTTGTTTCCTCATTGTCCCACGCATTGGCAAATGTCGATCTTAAACGGCTTGAACTGAGATTGGTATCAGAGTTGGTCAAGCACCCACCGTATAGCTCGCAGCGTAATTTTGGCGCGAGTAGTTTGGATTGGTGTTATACCGCAGCCGGACGCTACGACGTATATCTGCACGGCGGGCAGAAGTTATGGGATTACGCGGCGGGTTCGTTGATCCTGCAGGAAGCGGGAGGGTACTCATGCTGTTTGGGCAATGATGAATTTTCTCAGGGCGGCATATGGCAGCGTTCGGTTGTGGCGGCTCTGGATGCCGGATTGTTTGCCGAGTGGAAGAGTTGGTTGCGTAAACATTCGGGCCAGGCGGAGTAAAGAAAGTGAAAGTTATCATTCTGGGAGCCGGGAAAGTGGGCTCAACCGTGGCGGAAAGCCTGGTCAGTGAAGCCAACGACATCACCATTGTAGATACTGACTCCGCGTGCTTGCGTTTGCTGCGTGACCGTTTGGATCTGCGTACCCTGGTTGGCAATGCCGCGCATCCTTCAGTGCTGGAACAAGCCGGCATTGCTGATGCTGACATGTTGCTGGCAGTTACCATGAGTGATGAAGTTAATATGGTGGCCTGTAAGTTGGCTGCCAGTCTATACAATACCCCTACTCGCATCGCGCGCATACGCTCCACCGAATATCTGACACATCCTGAAATTTTTAATCTGGATAATTTTTGCGTAGATTTTTCCATCTGCCCCGAGCAGATCATGACGGATTGTTTACAGAAGCTGGTGGAGTTTCCCGAAGCGTTGCGGGTGTTTGAATTCGCCGATGGCCTAGTGTCACTGGTCGCGGTGAAAGCGTTTGAAGGTGGCCCACTGGTGGGACATCCGTTAAGTTTAATGCGTAAACATCTGCCCAAAGTGGAGGCGCGTGTTGCGGTTATTTTTCGTAATGACAAACCGGTTATTCCGGAAGGTAACACAGTTATACATGCCGGCGATGAGGTGTTTTTTATTGCGGCGACCGAGCATATTCGCACTGTTCTGCATGAGATAAGGCGCATGGACAAACCAGCCAAACGCATTATGATCGTGGGTGGCGGAAACATTGGCCGCCGTCTGGCGAGGGCATTGGAAAAAGATTATCAGGTCAAGCTTGTTGAGTATAACAAAGAGGTGTGTGAACGTTTGGCCGGTGATTTAAACAATACGCTGGTTTTGCATGGTGACGGAACCGATGAAAATTTAATGCAGTCGGAGAATGTGGCCGAGGTGGATATATTTTGCGCGCTGACCAATGATGATGAGAACAATATTATGTCTTCGCTGCTGGCAAAAAGCTGCGGCGCGCGCAAGGTGATTGCGCTGATTAATCGCGGTGCTTACGTCAATCTGGTGCAGGGCGGCAAGATTGATATTGCGCTGTCACCCGCCCATGTGACCATCGGTTCATTATTGGCGTATGTACGGCGGGGCGATGTGGCGGTGGTGCATTCATTGCAGCGCGGCGCAGCTGAAGCGCTGGAGATTGTCGCGCATGGCGATCAAAATTCTTCCAAAGTAGTCGGGCGGCGCATTGATCAAATTGATTTGCCACAGGGCGCAACCATAGGCGCACTGGTGCGCGGTAAACAGGTCATTATGGGACATCACGACAGCGTGATTGAAGCCGATGACCATGTCATTGTGTTTGTGCTGAACAAGAAAATTATCCGCAGGGTTGAGCAGTTTTTCCAGGTTAACGTAGGGTTTTTTTGATGCAGCGTTCGCTTGCCGTCATACACGCTTTGGGCATGATGCTGGTCATGTTCAGCGTTGCCTACGCGCTGCCTATTGTAGGCTCACTTATTTATCAAGATGGCACGACCGCAATTTTTTTGACCGCGATGGCGATGACTTTAGTGGCGGGCGGTTCGATGTGGTATCTGACGCGCGGGGAAAAAAGGCAACTTACCATTCGCCACGGGTATTTGCTGGTGGTGGTGATGTGGACCGCGATGCCCGCCTTTGCCACGCTACCTTTGCTGGACAGGTTGTCATTTACCGATGCCTATTTTGAAACCATGTCCGCCCTGACCACGACCGGCGGCACGGTGATGGTCGGACTGGATAATTTACCTCCCGCCATAAATCTTTGGCGGCATGAGTTGAATTGGCTGGGAGGGATAGGGGTCATTGTGCTGGCAGTGGCTATTTTGCCCATGCTGGGCATTGGTGGCCGACAATTATTTAAGGCGGAAACACCGGGTCCCATGAAAGATTCGTCGCTGGCTCCACGCATCACCGAAACAGCGCGCAATTTATGGTTGGCATATTTGACAATTACAGTAGCCTGCATTTTAACCTTAAAAACTGTTGGCATGTCTTGGCTGGATGCGGTTTGTCATGCATTTTCAGCCATGAGCTTGGGCGGATTTTCCACGCATGATGCCAGTGTCGGCTATTTCAATTCACCAGCCATCGAGTTCGTGCTGATTGTTTTTATGCTGTTGGCGGCAATTAATTTTGCCACACACTTTATGGCATGGCGTACAAAAAACTGGACTCCATATCTGCGCGACAGCGAAGCTATTGCCACCATTTCGCTGCTAGTCACGAGTGTATTTGTGGTGACGATATTGTTATGGGTACTGAATGTTTATCCCGACTTTACAGTGGCGTTGCGCCATGTCAGTTTTAACTTGATTTCCGTCGCAACCAGTTCTGGTTATACCAGTGTGGATTACGCCCAATGGCCTATTTTCGCACCGTTATTCATGTTGTTTTTAAGCTGTGTGGCGGCAAGTTCCGGCTCCACTGGCGGTGGCATAAAAATGATACGTACTCTTGTCCTGTTTAAGCAAGCCGGG
The DNA here is from genome assembly GCA_040081045.1 of Candidatus Nitrotoga sp. Taxonomy (GTDB): domain Bacteria; phylum Pseudomonadota; class Gammaproteobacteria; order Burkholderiales; family Gallionellaceae; genus Nitrotoga. Next base: position 2,523 of record JBEBGP010000005.1, on the reverse strand, counting down.
CGTGAGTTCACCAAGCTGTTGCATCCTGATGCAGTAAATCCGATGAAAGTTGGTGGTCTGGTTATCCCCAATAATATTGTGTATGCGGTATTGGGATTTATTTTTTTATATTTCATGAGCATTGTCACTTTAACTTTTGCCATGCTGCTATCCGGGCTGGATTTTATATCGGCCTTTTCCGCCATACTGGCCAGTGTCAATAATGTGGGGCCGGGACTGGGCATCGTAGGACCGGCCAGTAATTACAGTGTGCTGACCGATATTCAAACTTGGCTGTGTACCATAGGTATGCTGGTAGGGCGACTGGAAATTATTACCTTGCTGATTATTTTTACGCCGGGATTTTGGCGGCGCTAACAGAACGCTTGAAGTTTAAAAACCAGTTAACGCCAGTATTATAAAATAGGGTACTATTCAAACGTTAAGCGGTTCAGGTCAAAGCACTTTTGGTCAAAAATAAAAGTTTGCGATGAGCCTGTCTTTAAGCTTTGGGGAAAAGAATCTGGCTGGGGGGTAGCTGTGAGCGAAAGTGATATGTTACCGGGAATTAAGGTATTGCTGATCGACGACAGCAATACTATACGCCGCAGTGGCGAAATATTTCTGAAGCAGGCCGGGTGTCAGGTGCTGCTTGCAGAAGACGGATTCGATGGACTTTCAAAAGTGGTTGATTACAAGCCGGATGTCATCTTTGTAGACGTGATGATGCCGCGCCTAGATGGTTATCAAACCTGCGCATTAATAAAAAATAGTCGGGCATGCAAGAGTATTCCTGTCATTATGCTTACCAGCAAGGACAGCCTGTTTGACCGTGCCCGGGGTCAATTGGCTGGATCAGATCAGTATTTGATTAAACCTTTCAGCAAGAAAAGTTTGATTGAGGCCGTCACCATACATACTCAAAAACATCAAGGTGAGGAAAATTATGACTATTAAGAAAATATTAATTGTGGACGATTCACCAACGGAGCGTCATATCATCAGCGAGATTCTGAAAACGAAGGGATATGAAGTGAGTTTCGCTGAAGACGGTGACGCTGGTGTGCTCAAGGCCAAGATTCAGATGCCGGATTTGATTGTGATGGACATAGTTATGCCTGGTTTAAACGGGTTTCAGGCCTGCCGTGCCATCACTAGGGATCCGACCACTGAAAAAATTCCGGTAATTCTTTGCACAACCAAAGGGCAGGAAACAGATAAAGTCTGGGGTATGCGCCAGGGTGCCAGGGATTATGTGACCAAACCGGTTAACGGTGCCGAATTGCTCAGCAAAATTGCAGCATTGGGATAGGGGATGCATTACCGGGGAATAGCTTATGTCTAGACGCTTTAGCCTGCGTGAGTTTCAGCAGAATATTCTCAGTCGCATTGAAGAACGGGAGAAATCTGCGACGGGGCGTGCATCCACCTTGGGTGTGCAGGTTGGGCAAGGTTTATGGTTGGTTGATATGCAAGACATCAGTGAAGTACTGCCGTTACCATCTGTTACGCCAGTGCCACTTACCCAACCATGGTATCGCGGTGTGGCCAATGTGCGGGGAAATTTATACAGCATTTCGGATTTTGCTTCATTTCTGGGGTCAGATGAAACGCGCGGTGATGGTTTGGCGCGCGTACTGCTGGCAAGCCCCAAGCTGGGTTGTAATGTCGGGTTGCTGGTGACGAGTGTGTTGGGTTTGCGCGATTCCAGCATCTGGCGCAGTGAAATTCATGACGGCGAAGAGCAGCTTTTCAATGAGCAAGGGCAGATGTGGCGCAAACTGAATCTGGCGCAGTTGGTGCGTCAGCCGAATTTTTTGGAAGTAGGCCTATAGTACACAGGCAACTTATCACTTCTTGAAAATTATCAATTGAGCAATCTTAATAATGCACCCATTAAAAAGGATATAAAAATGGCATTTTCACTATCTGGCCTGTTTGGTAAATCCAAACAAAGTGCAGTCAGCCAAGTTGCCACTGGTGTTGGGCTGCAATTACGCCTGTTAAGCGTAGCGCTGGTTGTTGCGATTGCGGCAGTGGTGGTATTGCAATATCTGGATACGCAGTTTGCCGTGCAAGGTCAACGCGGAATTGAGAAGGCCGATAATTTGCAGGTGCTGTCGCAACGCATAGCAAAGGATATACAGTTGGTCATACAGGGCAGTCCATCAGCGCTACAGCACATAATCAAAGATCATGAAGCCATCGTGGAGATTCTACAGGTGCTTAATGAGGGTGACTCAACACACAACCCTGCAACCGGCGAATCCAGAGTCGTGTTGAATGAAATTATCACAGTAGCGCAAAGAACCAACAAAGCGGTGAGGGTAATGGGGGAAAAAGGCGCGGCACTGGAAAATCTGGGTAATGTTACCCAAAAAATGAAACGCCTGAACAAAGAATTGCGCCCCTTGGTAGATGATCTCGTGGGAAACATGCTTAGTCCGGTCGCTAGTCAATTTGCCATGTTTGTAGCCCGTATGGAAGCGGATATCGCTGCTTTGGCCTCGGGTGATGAAATCACCGCGCATCATTTCACTTCGT
>JBEBGP010000174.1:0-2031 GCA_040081045.1 Candidatus Nitrotoga sp. | reverse complement strand
ATCACAGTGGTCGGGCTGATCGGCGAGCGCGGTCGCGAAGTCAAAGAGTTCATTAATGACATCCTCGGCAAGGAAGGCATGGCTCACTCGGTGGTCGTTGCCACGCCGGCAGATACTTCGCCACTCATGCGTCTGCAGGGTGCGGCATATGCCACTACCATCGCCGAATACTTCCGCAATCAGGGCAAAAATGTGCTGCTGATCATGGATTCGCTGACCCGTTTCGCCATGGCGCAGCGCGAACTTGCGCTGGCCGTCGGCGAACCTCCCGCCACCAAAGGTTATCCGCCTTCCGTTTTTGCAAAGCTTCCGCAATTGGTGGAACGCGCCGGTAACGGCCTGGAAGGCAGCGGTTCAATCACTGCCTTCTACACCGTACTGACCGAAGGCGACGACCAGCAGGATCCAATTGCCGAAAGCGCTCGTGCCATCCTCGATGGGCATATCGTATTGTCGCGGCATTTGGTAGAGCAGGGGCATTATCCGGCGATTGATATCGAAGCCTCGATCAGTCGTGTGATGTCGCGTTTGGTATCACCGGAACACCTGTCCATCGTGCAACGCTTCAAACATATGTATGCCCTTTACCAGCGTAACCGCGACCTGATCAGTGTCGGCGCATACGTCAGGGGCAGCGATCCATTTCTGGATGAGGCCATCATGTTATATCCAAAAATGGAACAATTTTTAAAGCAGGACATGTTTCAGCGGGAAACCTACCCAGACAGCGTCACTCAACTCAATGCGCTATTCTCCAATTAAGGACCTTATATAAATTAAATAATGACTATCATGTTTATTAACTAAATTCAAGCACCAAGCAATTTTAAAAAATACTTTCCACTAAAAACAATAAGGAGTACCTTTAATGAACATTTGCTTTCAAATCGGTTTTTTCAGCATGCGAATTTCCGGCTCTTGCTGGGGTGACGAATTATGAAAGGCAGCCATATGACTAAATCATTTTCTTTGCAGCCTGTAATGAATCTGGCGCAGCACAAAAATGATTCTGCGACGCGCAATCTCGGCCAGTTAAACAAACAGCAGCAGAGTGCGCAGCAGAAACTTGACACCCTACTGGAATACCACAAGGACTATCAAACCCGCTTGCAAACAGCCTCACAGAGCGGCATGGATCAGGCCGAACTGCGTAATTTTCAACAATTCATCAACAAACTCGATGAGGCAATCAGACAGCAAATCAATGCAGTCGAGCAAAGCAAAATTTCGGCACAGGCAGGTCGCGGCGAATTCAATACTACGCAGCGTAAGCTGAAGTCATTCGGTGCGCTGCAACAACGCCATATCGAGGAACAAAAAAAGGCTGCCGACCGGTCCGAACAAAAGACTCTGGATGAACATAGTGGCAGGCTTGTTCCGTATCGGATGAACAGCACCGAAGATCAGCATTAGTGATTGAAATCCCTGAAGTCTTACTGACTTCCTGCCACGATACAAACATAAGAAAGATGCAATGACAAACTTGACAATTACTGGCAACAATTCTCAACTGCCCGACAATGTTGCAAACACGCTGCAACCAATCGGCTCGGTGGATACCCAGGCTACTGGTACATTAATTGAGCCTTTTGTAACACAGCTGGCACGGCAAATAGACAAGGCTGCCTGTTTAGATAAGTCGCTGAAAAGTTCACCTGCCCTTGATGCTGCTGCAACGGATAATAGTATGGATCATCCGGCCAAAGATACGCGGGATCAGGATGCCATTGCCGCCAATATACTAACCGATCCGGCAAACACACTGAATGTCGTACATCTGCAACTCCCTCAGGAAAGAAGTGAAGCAGCATACAGGTCAGCAACCCCCGCCACGGGCAATCGCGGTACATCAAAAATTGATCTCACCGCATTCAACACAACTCTCCGCATTGATTCATCTATTGCCGCTCAACCGGACACCGCAGAATCCTTACCAGGCAAAATAGATACCCCAGCTTCCGTATCTGATAAACCTATTTTTCCTGATGCTTTGAATCAGGACGCAGTTAAACGCGGGGAGTTAGCGACCAT
>JBEBGP010000285.1:0-8010 GCA_040081045.1 Candidatus Nitrotoga sp. | reverse complement strand
CACCACGCCACGCTGGCTTTCATCAACAATATAAAATCCGCTCACCACCCACAGCACGGCAACTATCGCCGCAATCAAACCCGCACCCAAGCCAAACGCGGGACCGCTGCCAGGCGTGCCCCCGCCACCACCCTTGCCGTCCCTGCCACTCTTGCCACCAAGCAGGGATTCAATTTTGTTATTAAAATTCCGCAGTAGCTCTTCCAAATCTGGCGGACCGCTGTTATTTTTTTTACCCCATTGCGGGTCATTCAATCCCATATATGTTCCTATAATCTTTTATGTTGGTTGTTAACGATGCATCCTGACCAGCCTTAAGCAATGCATCGCGCCACTCTGCCAAGGCTGCACGTAATTCACTTATCCCGGCACCCGTCCTGGCGCTCAAATAAATGCGCGCAATTCTACCATATTCGTCACGCTCCACAGTGGCAGGAATATCCTGCTTATCAATCTTGTTCAGAATCAAAATCTGCGGGATTTTATCCGCACCCACCTCATGCAACACCTTATTCACCTCGGCTACCTGATCGAATCTCTCCTGACTGCTCGCATCTACCACATGCAGCAATAAATCAGCTTGCGCGGTTTCTTCCAACGTACTGCGAAAGGCCGCGATTAGCCCGTGTGGCAAATGCCGGATAAATCCCACCGTATCTGACACCACCACCTGTCCCGCCCCTTCGATAAAAACCTTGCGTGCAGTGGTATCCAACGTGGCAAATAATTGATCGGCCACATAAACATCGGCGCGCGTAAGCTTGTTAAATAAAGTAGATTTGCCCGCATTGGTGTAACCGACAATCGATACCGATAAAACATCCGAACGATTGCGCGAACGGCGCAAAATCTGACGATGCAAACGCAGCTTCTCCAGCCGCTCACTCAACAACACAACTCGCTTATCCAGTTTTCGTCTGTCCAGCTCCAACTGCGTTTCGCCCGGGCCACGCGCGCCTACCGCATATTTCTGCTGTCCCATATTGGTGTTTAGACCAATCAAACGTGTGGACAAATACTTAAGCTGCGCCAATTCCACCTGCACCTTGCCCTCGTGGCTTTGCGCGCGCAAAGCAAAAATATCCAGAATCAGCATCGTGCGATCAATCACCCGCACCTTGATTCGTTCAGTGAGATTACGCATTTGCGCGGGGGAAAGATCGTGATTGAATATCACTAGGGGAACTTCGTGCTGCTCAACCAAGGCCGCAATTTCATCCACCTTGCCGCTTCCGGCAAAAGTCGAGGCATCGGGACGCTGTCGCTTGCCTTCAACGAGCGCCACGCTCCGCACACCGGCGCTTTCCGCCAGCAAGCGCAATTCTGCCAGACTCTCGGCGTAATCCGGCACACCCAAGTCTAAACTCACCAATATTGCAGTATTGGCCGCCGTCGTAGACTCGTGCATTACTCGGCTTCGAGTGGAATATCAACCATACGTGCCGGAACAATAGTGGAAATCGCATGTTTATAAACCATCTGCGTGATGCTGTTTTTCAGCAACACCACATACTGGTCAAACGATTCGATATGTCCCTGCAACTTAATCCCGTTCACCAGATAGATTGCGACCGGCACCTGCTCTTTGCGCAGCGCATTCAAAAACGGATCTTGTAATTGTTGTCCTTTGGTAGTCATGGCTTATGTTCTTATAGTTATGGTGGAATGAGCACTTTACTGGATTTTCCCGCTGTGCGAAAGTGGAAATGTAGCGACCAGAGAAGTGGTTGGAAAAATAACCTTAAAAATTACCGCCAAGGCAGCCATAAAGCCCCTCTTCGGCGTGTTCCGTTCAAATGACGGCGCATTTATAATGCCGGACATTAATTCCCACCCATAACTCCCTGTTGCAAAAAAACCCAAATGAACGAACACGAACGCCAACAAAAAATTCAGCAAACTTTCAACATCGTCGCTGAAGGTTATGACAATCCAAGCTTGCAATTTTTTGTTGCCAGCGCGCAACAAATGGCTTGTTTCCTAAATCTGCACGGGGAAGAACACTTGCTGGATGTTGCCACGGGTACAGGCAATAACGCACTGGTTCTGACACAGTATCTGCCACAAGGCTATGTGACGGGAGTTGATTTTTCAGAAGGCATGCTGGCGCAGGCGCGTAAAAAGGCCCGGCAGATGAATATTGTCAACGCAGAGTTTATTGAAATGAATATGCAATCGCTGCGTTTCCCGGATCACCATTTCGATGTGGCTGTATGTGGATTTGGTATCTTTTTTGTGGAGGATATGAAAAATCAACTTCAATATATTGCCAGCAAGGTCAGGCCCGGTGGCAAGGTGGCGATTTCATGTTTTTACGATACGGCGTTTCTGCCCTTATCAGATTTGTTTTTTAACCGCCTTGAAAAATTCGGTATCGAGAAACCCCCTGTTGGCTGGAAAAAAATCAGCACCGAAGAAAAATCCACCGCCCTTTGTGCCAGCGCCAACCTCGGCGATATTCACGTTGTGCGCAAGAACATGGGCTACTATTTGCGCGACGCGAACGACTGGTGGGATGTAATCTGGTTTGCGGGTTTTAGAGGCCTGGTCAATCAGCTTGCACCCGATAACCTGGAAAAATTCAAACAAATACATCTGCAGGAAATCCAATCTCTGGCAACCCGGGATGGTATCTGGCTGGATGTGGAGGTGCTGTTTACTGTGGGGAAAACATAAACCTGCCGAACGGTCAGCATCCCTTCCCTCCGTTATAATGTCTCTCCGATTATTGTCATCCGGTTTATTGATTCCTCCCCATGTCTGCCATCCAACTGCTGCCTGATTTGCTGATTAACCAGATTGCCGCTGGCGAAGTGATTGAACGCCCTGCTTCGGCGCTGAAAGAATTGATGGAGAACAGTCTGGACGCGGACGCTACCGAAATTGATGTGCAGTTGGAAGGGGGTGGTATTCAATTGTTGCGGGTGCGCGACAATGGCTGTGGCATTGCGTCGAACGAGCTTGCACTGGCCTTGCAGCGGCATGCCACCAGTAAAATCGGCTCGCTGGACGATTTACAGCGCGTGGCAAGCATGGGATTTCGCGGTGAAGCATTGGCCAGCATGGCGGCGGTGGCACAGATCGCGCTGATTAGCCGCCACGCTTCTGCAACTCACGCATGGAAAATCGAGGCCGCAGACGGCGTGCAAAGTGCGGCGGCTCCGGCCACCCACCCACAGGGCACAAGTGTGGAAATGCGCGAGTTATATTTCAACACCCCTGCGCGGCGCAAATTTCTGAAAACAGAAAATACCGAATTTGCGTATTGTGAGGAGACTTTTAAACGTGTCGCGCTGTCACGTCCTGATGTCGCATTTAACTTGCAACATCGCGGCAAGCAAGTATGGAAACTACCCGCTGTACACGGCGAGGATGCTGTGCAAAAACGCATCACGGCGGTTCTGGGAACAGAATTTTCACAAGGTGCGGTGGCTATTGAGCGCAATGTTGCGGGTACACACCCTGCCGCCAGACTGCGTTTGAGCGGCATGGCAACGCTACCCGCTTATTCGCGCGCCTCGCGCGATAGCCAATATTTATTTTTGAATGGTCGGTTCATACGCGACAAAATCATTGCCCATGCCATACGACAGGCCTATCAAGATATTTTACATCACCAACGCCATCCAGCTTTTGTATTGTTTCTGGGCATGCCGCCGGAACAAGTGGATGTCAACGTACACCCGGCAAAAAGTGAAGTTCGTTTCCGAGAAAGCCAGGCTGTACACCAGTTTATTTTTCACACCTTGCAGCAAACCCTGGCCGCACCCACGGCTGGCGGCGGGGATTTAAACACAGCGCCTGCTGCTTCTGCATTTTCCTCCCCTGCGTTGGCACAGCAACCCCCTTTCACGCAACAACCCATGCGTTTGTACAATGCCGCGCAACCTGTGGCTTTTTACGATGCGATGTTTGGTGATTTTAAAAATAACTCCTCCTTGCCGCAACAACAGAACGCAGCGTTAACCGATCCCATTTTTACCAATCTCTCAGATGCAGAAACAGGTGTGCCACCTTTAGGGCTGGCTCTGGCACAACTCGGTGGCATTTACATATTGGCACAAAATCAGCATGGACTGGTGGTGGTAGATATACATGCTGCACACGAACGCATCGTGTATGAAAAATTAAAGCTCGCACTCGATCAGCAGCAAATTCCCGGTCAGCCGCTACTCATTCCCGTGACATTTCATGCCGACACGCTGGACATCGCCAGTGCAGAGGAAGAACACGCCGCGTTGACCACACTGGGTTTTGACATCGCCCCGCTCTCCCCTACCACGCTGGCGGTGCGCGCTATGCCCGCCATGCTTAAACAATCTCAGGCCGAATCTGCCGCGCGCGATGTCCTGCATGAGCTGCGTGAATTTGGTGCAACCCGTGTGCTGACCGAACGCCGCAATGAGGTACTGTCCACCCTCGCCTGCCATGCTGCCGTGCGCGCCAACCAAAATTTGAGCATAACCGAAATGAATCACATCCTGCGCGAAATGGAGCGCACCGAACGCTCCGGGCAATGCAATCACGGGCGACCGACTTGGTTCCAAGTCACCATCACCGAGTTGGACACAATGTTTATGCGTGGCAAATAATGCCCGCCTTACCTGCAATTTTTCCACCCGCAATTTTCTTGATGGGTCCCACTGCCAGCGGCAAAACGGCGGTGGCAATTGAGCTACTGCAACATCTGCCGCTGGAAATTATCAGCGTGGATTCTGCCCTGATATATCGCGATATGAATATCGGCACCGCCAAGCCAGATACAGCTACTCTGCAACGCGCACCGCATCATCTGCTGGATATTATTTCCCCTGCTGAAAGCTATTCCGCCGCAGCCTTTCGCCAGGACGCGCTGCAGTTAATGCATGACATTACCCAACGCGGGAAAATTCCACTGCTGGTCGGTGGCACGATGTTATATTTTCATGCGTTGCAATTTGGCTTGTCTGCCTTACCCATAGCCAATGCAACCGTGCGCGTGGAACTGGATGAGCAAGCTGCCCAACTGGGCTGGCCCGCCATGCACGAAAAACTATCTCGCATTGACCCCGCCACAGCGGCACGATTAAAACCCAATGACTCACAGCGCATACAACGCGCGCTGGAAATTTTTGAGCTGACCAACACCCCCATGTCAGCACTCATCGCGCAGCAAGAAACCTATCAACTCCCCTACCGTATTGTTCCCATCGCGTTGCTACCGTCTGACCGCGCCGCGCTGCATGCACGCATCGCCACCCGTTTTAGCGGCATGTTGCAACAGGGCTTGCTGGATGAAATGCGTCAACTGCAGGCACGCTACACATTGCACCCCAACCTGCCCGCCATGCGCTGCGTGGGTTATCGGCAAGCGTGGCAATTTCTGGCCGGTGATATTTCCGAACATGAATTAGTGGAACACAGCCTCGCTGCCACACGCCAATTAGCCAAGCGCCAACTCACTTGGCTGCACGGCATGGCAGGCAATATTGAATTTGATTGCCTGGCGCAGGATTTGGCGCAACAAGTACTCCAGCGTGTAAAACAGGAAATGACCGGGTAATTAATTAGGGTCTCAGTAAATTATCACACATTAAAATGTGCTTAACTTCCCAAGACCCTTACCTTATTTCCGCTCTATATATTATTGTTGCCCAGAATTGAGGTCGCCAACGACAGACTGGATGGTCAAAAGAATGCGACACGTGCCGAATTTTTGGCAGTGCTAAAAATTAATCCCGCTTATTACAAGGCAAAAAACAATTGGGCGCGGCCGGATGCGACACCCGAATAATACGACATACATTACAATCACACTTTCGCAACTACTTATAATTAACCACAGGAGTTCCCAATGAAAAATTTTTTATACATCCTGATGTGTGCCGGGGCAATCGCACCCAACCTGCTGGTGAACAACGTCCATGCGGCATCGGATGAATTATGGGAAATGTCTGTCAAAACAGAAATGGATGATGCACCTTTTCCGACCCCACCACACATCACACAATTATGTCTGGCGAACGGCGCATTGGATCCCAATCGCTTGCAAGCTAAAGATGAGGACTGTGCCATTACCAACGTTCAACACACTGGCAACAAAGTTACCTGGAAATACAAATGTGTGACCAAAAAAGAAACCATGGAAGGATCCGGCGAAGCCACCAAAACCCGCAACGCCATCATTGGTGTAACCAAACTCAGCGGCCTGGTGGGCAGAGAAATAGTCGGCCTGACTATCAGCTACAGTGGTAAGCGCACAAAGAAAAAGTGTGCCATAGACAACCCGTAAGGAAATTACAAATCTCAAATGATTGGGATGCGCTACTTTCCGCCGATGTTACAGTGAACATTGGAAGGCATGCAACTTCATAGCGTGCCTCCTTTTTACCCATCCCTGCCAATCCAGAACCACATTACCTGCCTGTCTTTGCAGTGACCACTACAGCATCGCTTTTTTATTTACCTACTCAGCTTGCTACACGCTTCCTGAATTCACCGGTGCGGGTATCGATTTCGATTTTGTCGCCGATTTCGCAGAAGGCTGCGACGGGTAATTCCAACCCTGAACCGATCTTGGCCGGCTTCATGACTTTGCCGGAGGTATCGCCGCGTATAGCCGGCTCGGTGTAGATAATTTCGCGCACGACGGTGTTGGGTAGATCAACTGAAATGGCTTTATCGTTGTAAAAAACCACTTCACACGCCATGCCGTCTTCCAGATAATTTAACGAATCGCCCAGATTTTCTTTCTCAACCTCATGTTGATTGTATTCTGCATCCATAAACACGTACATGGGATCGGCAAAATAGGAATAAGTCACTTCCTTGCGTTCCAGCAAAACCATTTCAAATTTATCGTCAGCACGATAGATGGACTCACTCGGTGAATCGGTCAACAGATTTTTAAATTTCATTTTCACCACTGAACCATTACGGCCTGAGCGTGTGTATTCTGCCTTGAGAATGACCATGGGATCACCGCCCACCATAATCACATTCCCTACGCGTAATTCCTGTGCTATTTTCATAATACCTCTGCCCTAATCCTAGTTAATCTCATAAGGCGCGCATTCTATCAGTGTTTCGGATAAAATTCAGCAGGTTGAGGACGAGGTTATGAAGCTTGAGTTTTGCCGCCCAATCACGACCGTGTTGTTGTAATATCAACCGATGCTTCAAATAATTTGCCCAGGCAACACTTATATTTTTGTGATGCCGTGTATTGTGCGCTTCATTCCAGCTATCCCAAAATTCCTGCACGCTGGCTGCCGCGTCTGCAGGTAAATTCATACCATACAGGTTCATCAATGCGTGTAATTTTTGCAGATGCACAAGATCATGTTGCGGATAAATATGCCACACGAAAGGTTTACCTGCCCACAGCGCACGCACAAGAGAATCTTCGCCACGCACAAAGTTAATGTCACACGCCCAGAGTAATTCGTCATAGCGCGTTTGTTCCATAAAAGGCAATATTTTTACGCGCAAATTACCCCGCGTTACCAGTGCGCCAACTGCCATCCTATCGTGCTTAAAGTGCGTTGCCACCTGCGGCAAGACACGCCCTTCAGGCACGAGGCACAGTATCGGCACGGGACTGCTTTCCCACTCTGCAAACAAGGCGGGGAGTGCCGCATTTTCATAACAGAATAATGACACGTAAATTTCATTGCCCCCTTGTGGGGCATTTGGCTGCGCAGGCGGTATTCCCAATGCCTGCCACATTGCTGCTTGCGCGCGAGGATCACTCTGAAATGCATCACGCCGTGCCATCAAATTCTTTTCAATTAGCAGACCGCCTGTAGCAGACGAAAAACCCGGGAAAAAATAATGCTTCACCAATGGCAAAGTGGGGTGGGGTGAAGGCAGGCCGTGATAATCGCCCACCCATTGCTCGGCGCTAAGATGCTCAAGGTTGATCCATACAGGCCTGTGCGGCATGGCCACCATCGCGGTAATATATTTTTCCGGCAACTGGCAGGCAAAAGTTTCAATTACCACCTGTGCGGGATGCACATCATGCAGGGC
>JBEBGP010000277.1:0-2038 GCA_040081045.1 Candidatus Nitrotoga sp. | reverse complement strand
CAATCATTTAGCACAAAACCCCTGTCCCTCGCTGTCCTCGGCGGACTTGCAATGATGGCAGCATTCGGGAAAGAAACTCCGGCAGAAGCCCAGAGCTCCAAGCCTATTTTTATGCTGGTCGTACCCTTTGCGGCAGGTGGCCCATCAGACATTACTGCCCGAATTTTGCTTAAATATCTTGGCCCTGAACTTGGGCAAAACACCGTTATTGAAAACACGCCCGGAGCCGGCGGCGCTCTAGCAGCACAAAGAGTTGCCCGTGCGCCAGACCCTGAAAATGGCGGGATCGCAAAGAACGATGGGTTCGCATGGGGTTTTGCGTCAAATCGCAATTGGCCGAGTTATGCTGATCCGCGTGATATGAAATTTGCTGGCGTGTACAGCTCAGGGCCGCTCATACTCGCTGCTTCGAAATCTTTTCCCGGCACTACATATGCCGAACTGATGAGCTGGCTCAAGTCGAGCGATGCGAATGCGGTAATCGGAAACCCAGGTATCGGTTCGCCTGGGGGGATTTGTACTGTCGTGTGGCTGCAGAAGGAACCGGACTTCAAACCTGCGGTCGTAACGTTTACAGGCGCTGGTCCTGCCACTGTTGCGCTTCTTCAGGGTTACATTAAAAGTGCCTGTCTGCTTAGTGCTGATATTTTGCCACGCATCCTCGACGGAAGTGTAAAGGCGATCGGGTCCACCGGTCCAGTGCGTCAGCTTCCTAATATCCCCCGATTGGATGGAATCGATACACGCGTCAATAACGGAATTTTAATGGCAAAAGAAACTTCAGAACCGAGAGTGAACGAGCTAACGCGCGCGCTCATGGCAGCGATGAAAAATCCTGAGTTCCAACGCGATATCGATGCATTAGGACTCGTTGCAACCCCGCTCAGCGATGATGCGTCAGCACAAAGCGTCCGCGACGCACACGCCCGACAATTTCTTGATCAGCTCGATCAATATCGTCGCATGCTACCCCCGGCGCAAAAATAAATGTACAAAAAAAGCCTCTACACTTTTCTCTGTCGATGGAACTCTCTGAGGGCTTTTTACCTTCGATGGCGGAACCCTTCACAAATTGAACAGTGGCAAGTTAAATATGGCGCTGCACTCGTCACCCACGCTTACGCGAACATACCCGCATATAGGGCACACCACGAAAAATATGGCCCTGTTTCACCCTCAATCGTATCCCTAAAAGACTGGGCCACACTCCCCACCATATCGAAACGTTTTTTCTTTGACTACCCATTAGATGAAAGAATTGACCGCAACCGTTCTTTTCCCCTACAGTGGTCGCACACGTCAGGCACTTCAGGGCAACCTATATCAATTCTCCATAGAAACAATCGAGACACCAGCAGACCAAAGTCTGTAGTCTTTAGTTTTCTTTATTCTCGTCCCTGGGTAATACCACAAATGATTTTCCGGCTTCGAGTTGCTGTCATCTCCCCTCAAGGAAACAGTCACTCTATCTCGAACCAACACAAACAGCACCTATTTATCCAAGCAAAAGCGTTCAGAGATGCGCCGCTGGATTGCCTTCGAAAATTAGTCGCGTTCAAAGCAGATATTCTGAAAAGCCTTCCATCGCTACTAATGGACACAGCGACAACTGTGTCAGCGCATGACGAATTTCAGACATTCCACCCGAAATATGTCGTTTCATACGGCGATACGCTTACTCCAGTAATGCGAAACTATATCGAAACCAGCCTTCATTGCGAGGTATTCGACCAATACGGCATGCGAGAAACTGGTGTCTTAGCAACAGAATGCAGCCGACATGACGGAATGCATATAAATGCTGGCGCGATTCTACTCGAGATTGTGGATGAAACAGGCTCACCGGTTACGAACGGCGATGAAGGAAGAATTATTGTTACCGATTTGTTTAACTACAACATGCCGATCATCCGGTACGATACTGGTGACAAGGGCTTTTTCTTCCCTACCGCCTGTACCTGTGGACTGAACACAAGGCGGTTACAACTCTTTGGCCGAACATCCGAACAACTCACGCTTGGTGAACAAAAAATAAACC
>JBEBGP010000165.1:0-2045 GCA_040081045.1 Candidatus Nitrotoga sp. | reverse complement strand
CAAGGGATTGAAGCTAGGTTTGGTGAGGTAAAACAGGTAATGATTTCCGGTCACGGCGAATTCAATAAAATCTCCCTGGGAGGAGGTTTAAGTGACAACGGGCAAATTACCGGGCGTTCTGGTATTGCTGTACCCGGCACGGTGGATCCAGGCTTCGATACTACCCAGTCGGCTTCTTTACTCGAGGCAATTGATCAATTAGGAACGAACGGCGCAAACCTCCGTGTTGTTCTCAACGCCTGTCTTACGGATTCTACCAAGATCAATATGACAGCTATTGATGAAGCCGTCACACAAGATATCAACCAAGTACTAACCGGGGGAGACAAAACTGCGGTGCAAACTGAAGTCCGAAATTATATTACTCAGCACGCTAGCTTTGCTCAATATTTACGGGAAAATTTCAATGGACAAGAATATGTCGGAGTTGTAGGATCGCTTCTTGCGGGCTGCGATCTTATCGAGGCCGCTACCGGCAACCTTACCATCCAAAGCCCGCAAGACCCCGCTGTATCCGGCACTAAAATCCGGTATATTGAGGATGGCGTCAACCCAGACGGCGTCATGCGAGCCATTATTGAAGAATGGGCAAGAGACTCCGCAGCTGCACGGATAGCAGTTAAAGCCCGCGTATTTGCCAACCGGGCTGGCGCCCGCAATTCTATTCTTCATGCAATCTGTAATATCATAGATCAGAATTACTGGGATAACCCGGGAGCAATGTCTGTGTTGGCTGCAACTATGGACAAACTGGACAGCCTCGTAACTAATGAAGCCACTTGTCGCTATTCCGCCATTCGGGGCGACGCGAAGTTGCGCACGCACTTTGACGAAATCTATAATGCCCTTTACGACTTAGGCTACGGACAGGCATTTGGGCCTTCAACCTTTGTCCTGGATCAGTTTAACATGTTGGAACAAGCTGGCCCTGATGATAGATTTTTCCGCCAAGTTACGGCCACCAATATCGAGTTCATTGGCAAATTTGCAGACTTTGATGCTCTGTCTGCAAAAATCGGCGCCTGGGTAGCCGGTCAGAATATGAAAGCGGAAACAATTAACAAAGTAGCCATGGCCTGTGTAAATAAAAATAAAGATCATGGCTGCATCGATTATATCCGCTGGGTGGCGCAAACAAATAATGGTCATCTGACCGCCCCAATGCAAGGAGCACTGGGGACGGTTCAAGAGGCCGAAATCCTATCAAAAGCAGGCGCTTTGCAAATTGCGATCGCCCCTCTCTTGCCGATAGGCATCGCACCTGCAAACGTTGGCGATGAAAACATCAAGCAGAATCCCACATCTGCGGCAGTACTCAATGATCTCCGAATGAACCCGATTTATGAACAAATCAGAGTAAACCCGTCGTTGTGGGGCGGCCTCATTTTATACAGAGCACCAGATACTACCTCCGGCCAGTTGGATACGAAAAGGCTGGAACGTTACATAACCGTTGTTGGAGAAAATGCAGCCTGGTACGCAGTTGTTGATGATAACAGCTACAAACTCGGGTATTGCCTCAAAACGGATGTGGCTGCTGCCAAGGCACGTGTTTGACTTCAAGCGTAAAAATACTGCTTTGCCGGGAACACTGTATTTTTACCCCAAAATCAGTATCCATGCCAACCCTCCTTCAAAAATACGCTACCCTACTCGTCCACTACTGCCTCCGCGTCACACCCGGCGATAAAGTGTACATCGCCACCACTACCCTGGCCGAACCCCTCCTCCGCGAAGTGTATCGAGAGGCTTTGGCCGCCGGCGCAGCGCTGGTTGAATACGATCTTTCCTTCCGCGAGCGCGAGCGCCTTTTTCTCCAAAACGCGTCAAACGACGCGCTGAACACCCTTCCGCCGCTGCAACAATTAGCCATGGACAGTTTTGACTGCTACCTGGCCATCCGCGCGCCGTTCAATCTTCGGGAAATGCAAAACGCTCCGGGCGACCCCGCAAAAATCCGCCAGGAAGCCCTCCAACCAATCAACAAAGCCTACTTCGAGCGCACCGCCGACCGCCGCCTCCGCCGCAACCTCTGCCAATACCCC
>JBEBGP010000111.1:0-8084 GCA_040081045.1 Candidatus Nitrotoga sp. | reverse complement strand
CCTGCATCTCAAACGATGGAGGGGCATCGCCACCCGTTATGCAAAATGCACTGCGTCATTCCTTGCCGCCGTGCACATTCGCTGTATTGCCCTGTGGGCGGCTATCTCGTGACGACACTATCTAAGATAGCTTCATTGACCGTTCACAATCTATTCACACTGCCTTTGCAAAAAACAGGCAAAAAGAAAATGATTTTATGTTAAAATGTATTTTTTATTAACTCAATAAGGTATTGAATAGTAAAGATTTAAATTGATTTATCCGCACACTGCCCGGGTGGTGAAATTGGTAGACACAAGGGACTTAAAATCCCTCGGCTTGAAAAGGCTGTACCGGTTCGATTCCGGTTCCGGGCACCATCAGCCAGTTCTTTGCTGCCCAGTAAAGCCCACAAAACTCCCATGAATAAACGCTTGTAGATTTTTTATATCCAATGCGATGTAGTAACAGTGGTAACGGTCACGTTGGGTGTCATAGTTGTCACTCCGCTCAGGCAACAGTCTTGTGACTTTGCTCAATTTGTTGTGTACCCGCCGCAAATCCGAGAGGAAAGATTCTCAGTCAATCTGGGTTTGCGCTTCCTCACCCACCCGCGCTCGTATGCTGCCAATTACCCAAGCTGTTTCACCCGCTTGTATCAAGTGGCGCAACGCGACAGGGGCATCCTGCGCGCTGACAATGACCACCATGCCAATGCCGCAATTAAACGTGCGCGCCATTTCCTGCACTTCAATATTGCCTTGCGCCTGTAACCATGCAAATAGTTCCGGCATTTGCCAGGATTTTTTATCCAGCACCGCCTTCACATTGTGCGGCAACACACGCGGAATATTTTCTAATAATCCGCCGCCGGTAATGTGTGCCATACCTTTGATGGTCAGCGTTTTCATCAGCGCCAGCAGCGGCTTCACATAAATGCGCGTGGGAGCCATCAGGCAATCAGCCAGTGATTTGTCGCCATCAAATTTCACTTGCAGATCTGCCTTGCTGCGACTGATAATTTTCCTGACCAGTGAGAAGCCGTTGGAATGCACACCGCTGGAAGCCAGTCCCAGCACCATATCGCCCGCGCAAATTTCTGCGCCAGTAATAATGTTTTCTTTCTCCACCACCCCCACGGCAAAGCCTGCAAGATCATATTCACCCGGGGGGTACATGTCTGGCATCTCGGCAGTTTCACCGCCTATCAAGGCGCATCCGGCTTGCTCGCATCCGGCTGCAATACCTTTGATCACCTCGGTGGCGACCTCCACATTCAATTTACCGCAGGCAAAATAATCCAGAAAAAATAGTGGCTCTGCGCCTTGCACCAAAATATCGTTCACACTCATGCCGACCAGATCAATGCCTACCGTGTCGTGGCGATTCAAGGAGAACGCCAGCTTCAGCTTGGTGCCTACCCCGTCTGTTCCTGAAACCAAAACCGGGTTGCGATATTTTTTTGAAATTTCAACCAGTCCGCCAAAACCACCGATGCCACTGATCACTTCCGGGCGCATGGTTCGTTTGGCGTAAGGTTTGATACTTTCTACCAGAAGGTCACCCGCCACGATATCCACGCCTGCATCGCGGTAAGATAGGGAAACTTTATTTTTGGGGGTACTGGATTGACTCAAGTTGAATTCTCGCTTTCTTCAAGATACAGTGCAGGCCATTCTGGATGTCAACTTCTCAAGCTCGCTAGAGCTTAGAGAATTGCCTACCTTTGGTGCTGAATATTTTTACAGGTGGATTTTACCCGAAATGACCCCTCAACGCTTTGTCGCCCTGCAATGCCTGATCTTCGCCCTGACTGTGGCCTGGCTGCTTTACCTGCTCGGCCCGATTTTAACGCCCTTTATTGCGGCGGCGATCCTTGCCTATATTTGCGATCCGTGGGTCAGCAAATTAAGCGCATGGAGAATATTCAACACGCGAACCATGCCGCGCGCACTCGCATCAATACTGGTTATGCTGGCACTATCGGGCATTGCGATATTACTGGTGCTCATCATGTTGCCGTTGCTGATCCAGGAGACCAATCACCTGGTCACCCGGTTGCCACACATTATGGCGGCCACACAGGTAAAACTATTGCCTTTGATTCAGGAATATTTTGGCGAAGCGGTGCAGTGGGATGCAGACATGCTGAAAAACTTTCTGAAAGAACATTGGCAAGTGGCGGGGGGCGTGGCGGCGAAAATACTCCCCTGGCTAAGTGACAGTGGCGCGATTCTGATCGGGGTGTTGCTGAATTTGGTGCTGATTCCGGTGGTGTTATTTTACCTGCTATGCGAATGGCCAAATTTACTGGCACGCACCAACAACCTTATTCCACGGCGCTGGCATGGCAAGGTAACAGAAGTCACAGGCGAGATCGACAGGGTATTGGCAGAATTTTTGCGCGGACAAATCACCGTCATGCTATTGATGAGCATGATTTATATGATCGGACTATGGGCAGTGGGATTGGAATTTGCACTGCCTATAGGCTTAATCGCGGGCATGCTGGTATTCGTGCCCTATGTCGGCATGATCGCCGGGTTAAGTCTGGCAACGCTGGTAGCTGCCACCCAATTCGGTCAACTCACGGGCATATTGGCCGTGTGGGCGGTGTTTGGGGCGGGACAATTATTGGAAGGTTTTATCATCACCCCGAGGTTTGTGGGGGAACGTATAGGCTTGCACCCACTGGCTGTTATTTTTTCACTGCTGGCCTTCGGGCAATTGTTTGGATTCTTTGGTGTGCTGCTGGCATTACCTTTGTCAGCAGCATTATTGGTAGGATTACGGCATGCTAGGGAATCGTATCTTGCCAGTTCGCTATACCGTAAATAATTCTTTCAATGAAACAACTCGCACTGAATATTTCACCTGACTGGCTGCCCACGCTGGATAATTTTGTTGTAGGGCGCAACGTCGAAGTCATCTCCATTCTGCGCCATGTACTGGTCAGTCAAGCAAGCGGGCAAGCCTCGGAACGTTGCCTGACGCTGTGGGGGGAGTCTGGCAGCGGCAAAAGCCATTTACTGCGGGCTATTGTTCAACAGGCGCAAGTAATGGGACTGGCGGCGAGCTATGTTGCCACCGGAAAAAATATTGATATTGAGCAAATTGCAGATGCGACACAGGCCGAAAATTTATCCGGCTCTGCACCAAGGGCAGGTAATTCTCTAAGCTCTGCCGAGCTTGAGAAGTTGACACCGCCAAAATTCTCACCCGTCATTGCCATCGATGATGTGGAAAAATTGGATGGCAGCGCGCAAATACAATTATTCGCGCTCTACAATCGGCAACGTGAGAATAACGGCACCTTAATTATCAGTTGCAATACTGCCCCCGCCCATTTGATGTTGCGCGATGATCTGCGAACCCGCTTGGGATGGGGTTTGGTTTATCAGGTGCAACGCTTGAACGACGAGGAAAAAGGTCTCGCGTTAGAGCAGCATGCACAGGCGAGCGGCCTGCGTTTATCACACGAAGTTATACAATGTTTACTGCGCCACGGGCGGCGCGACTTGCCCGCACTGCTGACCGTGTTGGATAAATTGGACGAACATTGCTTGCGCTTGCAACGCGCACCATCCGTACCTTTATTAAAAGAAGTGATGCAACATTTTCCTGTCGCGGAGACATAATGAACCTGGCTTTGTTTGATTTGGATAACACTTTGTTGAGTGGTGATAGTGATTTTGAGTGGTCACAATTTCTCATCGAACAGGGTGTGCTGGAACGTGAATTATTTGAAATCAAAAATCTCACTTTTTATGAACAATACAAAGCGGGCACATTGGATATTTATGAATTTCTGGAATACCAATTGCGACCCCTGTCTCATCATTCGCGGCATGTGCTGGATGCCTGGCTGGAAAAATTTATCCGGCAAAAAGTATTAAAACTGATCGGCACGCCCGCTAAAGACCTGGTTGCACGGCATCGCAACGCGGGTGATATCTGTGTCGTTATCACTGCCACAAACAGTTTCGTCACCGCGCCTATTGCACGTCAATTTGGCGTTGAACATTTAATTGCCACCGAGCCTGAGCACAAAAATGGCGAATTCACCGGACAATTGGCCGACATACCGTGCTTCCGCGAAGGAAAAATTACTTGCCTGGAAAACTGGATGGCACAGCGTGGTTGGGATTGGAATAGCTTTAATCAAAGTTGTTTTTATAGTGATTCATTGAACGACCTGCCGTTGTTAGGAAAAGTTAAAACGCCCGTCGCAGTCGACCCGGATGCCACTTTACGCACTCATGCAACACAGCAAGGATGGCGGATAATCAGCTTGCGCGGATAGCTCGGAAAATGTAGCCAGGGTTATAAGCAACTCGTTTCTGCGGTGCAGGGGGAACGCGGATATTCACCAACTTCATGGGTTACAAATAATGTATCATTTGTTTTTCAAACTACGCTGAGTTCGCAAGACTAAGCGTTTTTATTTTAATCACATGAAAATTTCAATATTTGGCGCTGGCGCATGGGGCACTGCTCTGGCAATAAATTTGGCTGCGCGGCATGAAGTCACCCTATGGGCGCGCGATGCCACACAAGTTGCCATGATGCGCGCCAATCGTTGTAATCAACGTTACCTTCCCGACTTTCAATTGCCTTCGGCATTGCTCCTTACGGCTGATTTTCAAGCCGCACGAATCAGCGCGGAATTGATTATTATCACCGTACCCATCGCCGCATTTCGCGAAACACTACGTCAAATAGCCAGTGTTAATACGACAGTACCCGTGATATGGGCATGCAAAGGCTTTGAGGCCAACACCACCCAATTGCCGCATCAGGTGGCTGCAGAAACGTTGCCCGGGAATTTCCCCGGCGCGGTTTTATCCGGCCCGAGTTTCGCGCAGGAGGTGGCACAGGGGTTGCCGACCGCATTAACACTTGCTTCCAGCGATGGTGAGTTTGCCCGGGGAACCGCACAATTGTTGCATCACTCGCGTTTGCGTATTTATTCCAGCACCGATATGGTTGGCGTTGAAGTTGGTGGAGCAGTCAAAAATGTGATGGCGATAGCGGCAGGCATCGCCGAGGGATTGGACTTGGGGCATAACGCACGCGCTGCTTTAATTACGCGCGGGCTGGCCGAAATGACACGACTTGGACTCGCGCTGGGCGGGCGCGCCGAAACGTTGGGCGGTTTATCCGGCGCCGGCGATTTAATTTTAACCTGCACCGGAAATTTGTCACGTAACCGCCAAGTCGGAATTTTACTGGCTCAGCAACGCGCTCTGCCGGGTATTCTGCAAGAGATTGGGCATGTGGCTGAGGGCGTGTACACCGTGCGTGAAGTGCATCAATTAGCGAAACACCTGCACATAGACATGCCAATTTGTGCGGCTGTGCATCGTGTATTGTATGAGCGGGTGCCTGCGGCAAAGGTGCTGGAAGAGTTGTTGAATCGGGCCACCAGCTCCGAATTTTAGTGGTCGATATTTCCGTACGGTACATTTGGTGCCAATTTCTGACAAACGGGAGTACAAGGCGGCAAGGATAAACTGTGATCGTTTTTATCGGGAATTGGAATAATTCGTCCCAGAAAACTCACACTGCCGCCACGCCTCATACATCGCCACTGCCACGGTATTCGATAAATTCAGGCTGCGGCTATGTGGCAACATCGGTATACGCAAACGTTGCTGCGGTGGCACCATGGACAGTATATCCGCCGATAAGCCACGACTTTCCGGGCCAAATAACAGTATGTCCCCGGTTTGATAACGGATACAATGATAGAGGTTTGTACTTTTTGTGGTGTAAGCAAACAGACGAGCGTGGGGCAAGGTCTGCAAACAAACGGCTAAATTTTCGTGTACCCGTAGCGCGGCAAATTCATGGTAGTCGAGGCCTGCGCGCCGTAACTTTGTATCGTCCAATTCAAACCCGAGCGGTCGTATCAGATGCAAGGTTGCACCTGTATTGGCGCATAATCGAATGACATTTCCCGTATTGGATGGAATTTCAGGTTCGTATAAAATGATGTTGAACATGGTTGGGTGGGATCGACTAAGGTAAGTTGAATATAACGTTCTTCAACAATCATAATGAACGGGCAGTTAATACATCAATTGCCCAACTTGGGATAAAAACATGGATCATCCGGAAAGACTACGCCTCGGTGATATATTGGTTCAGCGAAAGCTCATCACGCCAGCGCAACTTAAAATTGCATTGGCAATACAACTCAAACAAAAAAAGGGCGGACTCAGATTAGGTCGGGTGTTGGTTGAGCAGAGATTGGTCAGTGAAGATCAAATTTCAGAAACCCTGGCCACGCAATTCGACATTCCGTTTATTAACCTGAAACATTATAACGTCAACGTAGAAATCTCCCGTCGCTTGTCGGAAATTTATGCCCGGCGTTTTCGGTCTGTGGTGCTGGATGAGCGCAACGGAAAATTGCTGATTGGCATGGTTGACCCGACGGATGCCTCGGCGGCAGACCAAGTTTCTCACATTTTGGAGAGTGAGATTGAATTGGCTGTGGTTACCGAAGGGCAAATGCTGGAAATTTTTGGCCAAGTGTACTGAGGCAACACAGTGCCCGCCGTGTGAACAGTGGCACTGCTCATGCTTTAACGCGGTAGCGTTCGCGCGATGACCCAGGCGCTTATTTCACTGGCACCTGCGGCACGCAACACCCGCGCCACTTCATTCAGGGATGCACCGCTAGTCATCACATCATCCACTATCGCAATATGCTGACCGGATAAATCCTGTGTGCCAAAATTTTTTGTGCAGGCAAAAGCCTGCCGCATGTTTTCATTTCTGGCCTTGCGCGACAAGGTGTTTTGCGGAGGGGTGTCGCGCACGCGCTCGCACACGTTGGTAAGCACGGGGATATGCAATTTTTTCTCCAGCCGACGGGCTAATTCCAACGATTGATTAAAACCGCGTTCTCGCAAACGGACAGGATGCAGCGGCATGGCAATCATGGAATCCGGACGGATTATTATGTGCCGCGCTAACTGGTCAGCAAGGCTATACGCCAGCTCCAGCCGTTCGCCATACTTCAATGCCTGAATCAATTTATCCAGCGGAAAGGTATAGCCAAACACAGCCACGGTACGGTTAAAGTACGGCGGAGTTTTAATGCAATGACCACATATTGCGCCCAGCGGCGAGGGCAGGGCACAAATCGGACAGAGTGGCATATGCAGATGCGGCATGCCCGCATCGCAAGCAGCGCACCAGGCGGAGGCGTGGTTGCCAATCGCACCGCACAGTACGCAAGACTGGTGCGGCAACAGCTGGTCAATTTTTGCGCGATTGTTCAAAAAATATCGTGTAAAAATTGACAAGTCCGTGTCCTTTCGGGGATGATGCGGGCATTGTAAACCACGTCCCGGTAGCTCTCGTCATGTCAATCCAAGCCACGTCTATTAAGCCTTCTGCGCCTACCGCATCCGCTCATGTATCGCCAAAAGCATTCCCTGCACCACGCTGGAGCATAACCGAAGTGGAAGCTCTATTGTTGTTGCCATTTGCTGATTTATTGTATCGCGCGCAACAAGTGCATCGTGAAAATTTCGATGTCAACGCGGTGCAACTTTCCACTTTATTGTCTATTAAAACCGGCGGTTGTTCCGAGGATTGCGGTTATTGTCCGCAAGCTGCGCGCTACAGCACGGGTGTGGAAAATCAGGATTTGATGAAATTAAACGATGTGCTCGATGCCGCACGCGCCGCGCGTGACGCGGGAGCCAGCCGTTTTTGCATGGGTGCAGCCTGGCGCGGTCCCAAACAACGTGAACTGGAACCGGTACTGGATATGGTGCGCGAAGTGAAAGCAATGGGGCTGGAAACCTGTGCCACGCTGGGCATGTTGAAAGA
Source organism: Candidatus Nitrotoga sp. (assembly GCA_040081045.1). Classification (GTDB taxonomy): domain Bacteria; phylum Pseudomonadota; class Gammaproteobacteria; order Burkholderiales; family Gallionellaceae; genus Nitrotoga. Next base: position 256 of record JBEBGP010000111.1, on the reverse strand, counting down.
GGGACAGGCCGAGCAATTGCGCGAAGCGGGGCTGGATTACTACAATCATAATCTCGATACCGCACCGGAGTTTTATGGCGAGATTATCAGCACGCGCGATTATCAGGATCGACTCGACACGCTTGAGCGCGTGCGCACAGCGGGGATGCGTGTGTGCAGCGGCGGTATTGTCGGTCTCGGTGAAAATACCACACAACGCGCCGGGTTAATCGCGCAACTCGCCAATCTTGAACCCTATCCGGAAAGTGTACCGATC
>JBEBGP010000232.1:0-2066 GCA_040081045.1 Candidatus Nitrotoga sp. | reverse complement strand
GCGCAATCTTCTTAACAACTGTTGCGCCAAGTCCGCAATATCATCGCGCATTTCGCGCAATGAGGGCATGGTCATGGCAATCACATTCAAGCGGTAATATAAATCTTGCCGAAACTTACCCTGTTGCACATGCTCGGTTAGCGAATGATGAGTTGCACTCAAAATTCGCACGTCAACACTTTCTTCCTGCGTTGCACCTATCCTGCGTACTTTCTTCTCCTGGATCACACGCAATAATTTGACCTGCATGGGCAATGGCAAATCCGCCACTTCATCAAGGAATAAAGTTCCGCCATTGGCTGCCTGAAAAAAACCATCATAATCTTTATCTGCACCAGTAAATGCACCTTTGCGATAGCCAAAGAATTCGCTCTCCATTAAATTTTCCGGTATCGCACCACAATTTACCGCGATAAATGGCGCATCACGTCGCGCACTTTTTTCCACAATCAAGCGCGCCGCCAACTCCTTGCCCGTGCCGGACTCACCGCTCAGATGGACAGGCGCTTGGCTGCGGGCGACTCGCTCTATCATGCTGCGCACATTGGCGATGGCAGGTGAATTCCCCAGCAGCACACGCACACCCTCGCGCACTGCCAGCAACGGTGGCGGCAACTCCAATGCGGCTTTGACTACGGCGCGTAGTTGCTCCAGCGAGACCGGCTTGGACAAATAATCAAATGCGCCGAATTTAAGCGCGGAAACTGCATTTTCCATATTGCCATGCGCGGTAATAACCGCCACGGGCACATGCATATTGTGCTCGGTGATGTACCGTACAATCTCCAAACCCTCTCCATCCGGCAAACGCATATCGGTCAGGCAAAGATCAAAGAGCACGCTATCCAGTTTTTGCAATGCATCCTGCACATCGGCTGCCTGCACCACTTCCAGACCCATTCGCAACAGCACACGCTCTATCATCTCGCGTATATCCGGCTCATCATCCACCACCAATACCCGGGGAATGTTGCGCTTATTCACATTGATTTTAGAGGTTGAACCCATTTTTGAAATACTGCTCATTATTGAAAAGACAGTTCATTGGGGTCGGCAAACTGAATGCGAAAACACGTTTTCAACCCTTCTTCGCGATATTCCAATTTTGCGCCATTTGCATCACACAATTCGCGCGCAATGTATAAGCCCAAACCCGTACCGCCTGCCGCAGTGGTAAAAAATGGCTCGAACAGCTTCTGGATCACATCTGGGGAAATTCTGGGCCCATCATTGATAACATCCAATATGACCTGGCCTTTATCGCCTTTCCAAGCCTGCAGCTGCACACTCCTTGGCCGCCCTTGACAATAACGCAAAGCGTTGCGAAATAAGTTCCATAACACCTGATCAAGATGCCCAGGATCAAAATCTATCTGACAATCGGGCACAATTTCAAATAAAAAAACGTCCTCGGCCACATTTTCCGTAAGCCTGATATTTTCCACAAAACCCCGCAATTTATCTGCCAAATTAATTTTTTCACGCTGCGCACGGTCTCGACGATTTAACTGCATCACATCCCGTACTATATTATCCAGCCTGGTAGTATTTTCCAAAATAACTTCGAATAATCGCGCCTGCGCCGGATCATGTTTTTCTTCGCGCAACAACTCTGCCGCATAACTAATGGCCGACAAGGGATTGCGCACCTCGTGTGCGATGTTAGCCGTTAAACGCCCCAACGCTGCCAGTTTAATTTGTTGCGCCTGCGCCTGTACCCGCTGCATATCCTCCAGAAACACCACCGCCCCCCAAAATGTTTCGCGTTGCACGGACAAAAATCGCGCTTGCGTTTGGTAGGGCAGGTTGGTCAAAGTGAGCGGCTCATACTTGCGGCCGGGATCATGCCGCCACAAGGCAAGTCTGCCCGCCAGCTCGGGCGCGCATTCTTCCAGTGTTAGCTCTTGCACATCCTGAAAATGCCGTCCCAACAATCGTTCGGCACTGGGATTATGCTGGCGGATAATACCAAGCTCATCAACAACCAACACCCCATCAGGCATATCTTGAATCACCAAACGATTAGCCTCGGCCATATTGGCCAAATCCACACCTGTCTCTTATAC
>JBEBGP010000241.1:0-2072 GCA_040081045.1 Candidatus Nitrotoga sp. | reverse complement strand
TCATTAGAGCATCCAGCGGAAGAGCTGAATAACGATCCGTTGATTTCAGTGAGGAGCAGTCATGATGAATATAGAGCCATCTGGCGAGATTTTGGGGGCAACGGTATCCGGTATTGATTTAAAAAAGCCGCTATCGCATGACAATTTTGCGGCGTTGCTTAGAGCGCTTGGTGATCACGGCGTGCTTCGCTTTCCTAGCCAGTTGATTGGTGCGGCAGAATTGAAGCAATTCTCGGAGCATTTCGGTCGTTTGCATGTATTGAGTTCATCGCAGTATTTCGAGCCCGATATGCCGGAGGTCACCATCCTTTCCAATATTAAGAAGAATGGCATGTTGATAGGTAAGCCCGATGCGGGACAGTTTTGGCACACCGACATGACATACAACCGTGTTGTAGGTTTCGTCAACGTTTTGGTTGCTCACGCAGTGCCGCAACGTGACGGCAAGCCTTTAGGCAATACGGAATTTACGAACACACAGGCGGCGTACGAGGATCTGCCGTCAGAAGTAAAGTCGAAGCTCGCCAATGCCCGAGCGATTCACTATCTGAACAAGAATTGGGAGCAAATGACCCAAAAAGGATCTCGCCCCCCATTGACCGAGGAACAGATTCGGGAGCGTCCCCCGGTTTCTCATCCTGTTTTTCTTAAACACCCGATTACCGGGCGCATGGTGATTTACGTCAATCCTAGCCACGTTGTAAATATAGAAGGCGTCACTGCCGAAGAAAGCGATCGGACACTTAACTATCTCTTTGAGCACGTGATTCAACCCAAATACCGCTATGCGCACCGCTGGACGGTTGGTGATGTGTTGTTATGGGATCACTTGGGTACTTGGCACAACGCAGTGGCGGATTACGGTCCGGATGAGCATCGGCTTATGAAGCGCTGTCAGGTGATGGCTGATCGTATTTTCGATTCCAAATTTGTTGAGGCTACGTTGGGTGCCCACATATAGCCCATGATGAATATTCAACCCACTCGTGAGGTACTTGGAGCTACCGTTACGGGCATAGATCTGAGGCGACCACTGGCGCATGACGATTTTGTGACTCTGCTGAAAGCGCTGGGTGACCATGGTGTTTTAAGGTTTCCTGAACAGCTGATTTCCGCGGTGGAATTGAAGCAATTCTCGGAAAATTTTGGCTCTCTGCACGTACTTAGCGCTGCAAAATACTTTGAGCCCGGTTTGCCGGAGGTAACCATTCTCTCGAACATCAAGCGGAACGGTAAACCGGTTGGTGCGGCGGATGCCGGACAGTTTTGGCATACGGACATGGCCTATAACCATATCGTGGGTTTTGTGAATGTGCTGGTTGCACATGAGGTTCCTATGCGTAATGGAGCCCCATTGGGGGCAACTGAGTTTACGAATACCCAAGCCGCTTACAGCGGTCTTCCAATCGAGATAAAAGCAAGACTTGCTGACGCCGTTGCGATCCACGATTTGAATAAATCCTGGGAACGTAGTCGTACAGAAAGAAACAGTGTTCGCCCGCCATTGACGGAGGCACAACGACGCGAGTATCCGCCGGTGTCACATCCAGTATTTCTTACTCATCCAATTACGGGCCGAAAAGTCATTTATGTGACACCCAGCTATGTCGTCAACATTGAAGGTATGCCACCTGACGAGAGCCTTCAGATGCTGGATTTTCTTTGTGAACACATATTAAAGCCTGAGTATCGATATGTGCACCGCTGGGCCGTAGGGGATGTGTTGATGTGGGATCACCTTGGAACCTGGCACAACGCGATATCAGATTACAGTCCGGCCGAACCCCGGCTGATGAAGCGCTGTCAGGTAATGGCTAACCGAATTTTCGATCACAGTTTTCTGAAGGCGACGATTGGGGCGTAGGGTGTATTACCGAATAGCCGGGATAAGAATACGGGAGTAACCATTCATGACAACCGCATTAATCTCTTCCTATGAATTGGATGTCGAGGACGTCGAGTATTTGCGCCATGGAACAAAACCATTGCTGGTTCGTCTGTTTAAACCTCGTGGCCCTGGTCCATTTCCGATGGTTGTGCAATTGCACGGAGGGGCATGGTGTAAGTTTGAC
>JBEBGP010000175.1:0-2073 GCA_040081045.1 Candidatus Nitrotoga sp. | reverse complement strand
TGTACCCGTTGCCACGCATTCTTGCCGTCGGCCTTGATGACTCCGCTTCCGTTGCCGCCCTAAGAAAGAAGGGGTATCAATTTGACTTGATAGCCCAAACTACCGATTTCAGCCAGTTCTACCACTCGGACGATGCGGTGCAAGGCAGCTACGACATCGCTGTGTGCATCGCGGCGCATGAGGCTGTTGGTGACGACGGACCATTCTTCAGTCAACTGGCGGATCTGTTGTCCCCAGGTGGCCATGCGATACTTAGTGTCTGCCTCTGCGACGGCCTGGCTGTTGAAAGTGTCGAACCGGATGCGGCGTCCCATTCGCACGACGCCCATCGCTTATTCGAAACATTGCTGGGCAGGGTGGAGGATTGCGTACTAGCAGACAAGCCAGCATGGTTTGAAGAAACTCGCGATTTTGACGGCGGTAGCGAAGCCTGCAAGTACGCATCACTGGTATTCAGAAGGCTCGAAAGAAACGTTTGGAAGTACGACGGGAAATTTCGCGCCATTCAAGCTGCGCCTTGGAAAGAGTATCTGCACAAGCAGCAGTTGCGTCGGGACGTGGAAATTCTAGAGCTTGCCAACAGCGCTCGGAAGCAAAGCGAGGAAATGAGCGCTTTGGAGAGCGAGAAACGATATTTGCACGAGCAGCTGCAGCAGCGCAACGCGGAAAATCAACGGATGTCAGAAAGGGCGCGTGAGCAAAATGCAGAGATTCGCGTATTGCAAAGCAATCAGACGGCTCGCGAGCAGGCGTTATTCCAGCAAGTGCGGGACGGGCAGCAAGAGCAGTACCGATTGTTGCAAGAGCAAACGAAGCGTGAAAAGGAATACAACGAACAAATCATGGGGGCAAACCAGAAGCTGGCGAGCCTCCTGCATGATTCTGCGCAGCGCGAAAAGGACACAAGTGGCCAAATGCTGGCGTTGCGGCAGTGGATGGACAAGGAAAAGTCAGAATTGGAGCAAGCGTACAGCGACCATATATCTTCGCTGCAACGTGAACTCGCACGTGTGCGGAGCAGTTTATCGTGGCGCCTCACTGCCCCTTTTAGGATCATGGCGAGATGGATGGGTATTTCACAGACAACTGCAGATCACTTGTCTGATGCATCAGCACGACCAGTCAAGACAAGGAGAGCGGTTTCTGAGTCGCATATTACCGTGCCCAACAACCAGAATATTGCCTCCGATGCCCCTAAGGATGGCACCCGCATGAATCATAGTACATTCGCCCAAGCGACCGACCTGAATAAATCAACAAAAAAGCTAGCGCTTAGCGACTTGTTGCAACAACAGGATGTCCATTTTGTCGAATCAGCTTACCTGACTATATTAGGGCGGCAAGCTGATCCTGTAGGACAGGATTATTACCTCAGCAGGCTGCGTGCTGGCGTGCCAAAAGTAGAGATACTTGGCCAACTATTAAACTCCGCAGAAGCGCGACAAAGGCGCGAAGGTATCCCCGGCTTGCGCGATGCTTTGAGGCTTCAGAAACTGGTGGGTATTCCCGTGATTGGGCCGCTTTTCAATCTTTTCATGGCGGGTGACCGTTTCGGACAAGCCGCCGACCTGAACGAACCAGGCGCGGCCCCGAACCTTAAAACCTTGCTGCAACATCAAGATCTTTGGTTTATCGAATCGGCTTATCTGACTTTATTAAGACGGCAACCTGATCCTGTAGGACAGAACTATTATCTCGGCAGGCTACGTGCAGGTGTGCCAAAAGTCGTAATCCTTGGTCAACTATTTCACTCCGCGGAGGCGCGCCAGAGCCAGGGTGATATTCCTGGCTTGCGCAATGCCGTGAGGTTACAAACACTGGCAGGTCTTCCCGTGATTGGGCCGATTCTCAAACTTTTCAATGCGGCGGACGGCGCCTCCTCCCATGAAATCCGTCTACGCGCTATTGAGCAGCAACTTTTTATTCTTGGGCAACAAATCAATGCACGCCTTAAGCTTATTGAGCATGGCATAAATAATTTACAGAATGTGATCCCCAAACAAGGGCGGGCGGAGAAGCCAGTCAGCCCTAAAGAGACGCCGGTAGACGACCAACCGCGCCAGATCGAGGTAC
>JBEBGP010000127.1:0-2080 GCA_040081045.1 Candidatus Nitrotoga sp. | reverse complement strand
ATTTTTATCTGAATCTCGACCTCATTCACCCGTTCGTCGTTCTCGTTCTTCTGATACTCCTTACGAACTTGCGAAGCAATGTCCGCCATTCCCTGCCGTAGCTTGTCCTCAATTTTTTGTTCTATTAGTTTCGCGACGTCCTCCATGTTCTTGTGTAGTTCTGTGTCGCGCTTTAGCTTCCTAATTTCAAGATTGTTCTTATACAAGGCAACAATACGTTCGATTGCAAAAGTTATGGCCGCAATTTGAGTAACATCAAGCTGGAGAAAAAACTGATACCACGTGGTACTTACCGTTCGAACGATTACACTCTCGTTGCCGCGCCCCATCAACTCATTCAGCGCAGAGAACAGCCGGTCAAAATGAACGATCTCTTTATTCAGATCCGAGAGATAGTTTCCAACCAAATCCTTGGGTAGATGAAGGCCAATTTCGAATTCGCCACCATCCAATTGCTCATACTCAATCTCAAGGACATCCAGCGTTTCCGCAATTAAAACAATACGATCAATGAATTCACCTAACCCCTTACGAAATTCCTGCAGATTAGCCTGTAAATCCACGGGCGTTAAGGAGTGCTCAGCAATCAAAGTGCGTACTGCCTCCGACAGATGTGGCCCTAGAAATTCCTTACCGTGAACATCTTCCAACACCTGCTGATAGGACTTGTTTGAAAATTCCGGTGGAAATACTTTTGCGCTCTCATCAAACTCGGATAGTGCCAATTTGAAAGCAGCAGACGTATTCGGATTTGGCGCACTTTGGTAGGCCTGCAAAGCGGCGATAACCTTATCCAATGAATTGTGAAGTGGAAAATTGCGGAAATGATTTCGCATGTTCCAGACAACATAATTAAATCTACCTAGATGCATTTATTGTCCTTTAGTTCGGGGCAAAAGCTTCCCTGTTGTCGGCCGCTTTGGTGACGACTTGCCGTTTGCGTATCGGAATCAAATACAGCTGGTTCAGATCAGATATTTAGCGACTCTACTATCGCACAATGGCCAGAACTTGCCAGCTAACGCAATTTTGCTCCGACGCAGAAATTCAGTCTAAATTTAAACTTGTACCCGTTACGGCTTGTCCACTCCACCAGCACCACCCGACGCGCCCAACTGCCTCATCAACCGCCAAGCCATCCCCCCCAGCACCAGCACGCCGAGCCCCAGCACGGCCCACAGGCTCCAGCGTTTCCAGTCGACTTGTTTTTCCAGCCGCACCGCGCCGCCCAATTCCTTTTGCCCCTGCGCGGCCGCGGCCTGCACATTGACGGTGACGTTGCCGCTCGCCTTCGCCGCACGCACGGTGGCGCCTGCATCTTCGCGATAACCGGGGATCAGCGATTCAATCGCCAGCGCGGCTGGCTTCGCCCCTTGATTGCCATAGGCGAGCGTGAACGGCGGCGCGCCGCGCGCGGCGAACACCAGTTGATGTGGCACCCAGCCGGCGCTGAGGGTTGGGAGGCTGGCGCCAATGCCGCCGCCGCGCTGATCGACACGCAGCATCAGCCAGCGCTGCGCGATGGCGCCGGTCTGGATGTCGGGGCTGAACACTTCGGCGCCGCCCTGCTTGAGCCGGTACGCGATGCCGCGCGTGATGCTGCGCCACGGCTGTTCGGCGGTGTCGCGCACCAGCAGTTCGAACGGCACGATGGTGTTCGTTTCCGGCAAGCCAATGCGAAAACGATCCGCCGGATAAAACCCTTTAAAATCAAATAGATACTCACCCTCTTTGGGTCCCGATTTTATGTCTTGTTCGGCCTTGACGGGCAGCCACTCGCGCGGGGCTTCAATAAACTTATCGGCCAGTTCGCCGCTCGCGGCGGTGATCTCGGGATGCGCGGTTTTTGCCGCGTCGTGCACCCACGCCAGCCGCAAGTACTTGGCTTTGCCCTGCGGCAGTTCCACGCGCTTTTGCTGCAGGCGCTGGCCACCCACTTCCAGATTCAGCAGCGGCGCATCGCTCACCAACAATTGCCAGCTCGACAAATCGTCGCTCGTATCTACGCGCAGCTTCCCTGCGAAACCATCGCCAGCTTTCCAGTCAAGATCGATGGCGCGCAACGCGCGTTCCTGTGCGC
>JBEBGP010000270.1:0-8165 GCA_040081045.1 Candidatus Nitrotoga sp. | reverse complement strand
GCCGGATTTTATTTGTGGCAGAGCGTACCCATTTCCGACACCACCTTCGCGCAACAGTTATATCGCGACTATAATGTCACCGTTTTACCGGGCAGCTATCTAGCGCGTGAAGTACGCGGTGAAAATCCGGGCAGGAATTTTGTCCGTATTGCGCTGGTTCCGTCATTGTCCGCAAGCATCGATGCCGCACAGCGCATTGCGGAATTTACTAAAAAACTTTAACTATTATCAATTAACTGAAAGTCAAACATGAAACAAGCGCAACAAATAATTGAAGCCGCATTTGAACACCGCGCCGATATTAACCCGCGTAATGTCGATGCAAAATTAAAAGATGCCATCCAAACTGTCATCGCACAGCTTGATAATGGCACGCTGCGTGTCGCCGAAAAAATCGCCGGGCAATGGGTTACACACCAGTGGTTGAAAAAAGCAGTATTACTATCTTTCCGCATTGAAGACAATGCGTTTATCAAAGGGGGGTTCACCAATTATTACGATAAAGTTCCCTCCAAGTTTGCCGATTACAACTCGCGTGATTTTCGTGAAGGCGGTTTCCGTGTTGTACCCCCTGCGGCGGCGCGGCGCGGTGCTTTCATCGCATCAAATGTGGTGTTGATGCCATCCTACATCAATATCGGCGCATACGTTGATACCGGAACAATGGTGGATACCTGGGCCACTGTGGGATCATGCGCGCAGATCGGCAAAAATGTACACCTCAGTGGCGGAGTGGGTATCGGCGGCGTGCTGGAACCCGTGCAAGCCAATCCGACGATCATTGAAGACAACTGTTTCATCGGTGCGCGCTCGGAAATTGTTGAAGGCGTAATCGTCGAGGAAGGCGCAGTAATTTCCATGGGTGTATATATCGGGCAAAGCACAAAAATTTATGACCGCGAAACGGGCGAAGCACATTATGGGCGCGTACCTGCCGGATCGGTCGTGGTATCTGGCAACCTGCCATCAAAAGATGGCAGTTATAGCCTGTATTGTGCCGTGATCGTCAAAAAAGTCGATGCCAAGACCCGTGCAAAAGTTGGTATCAATGAATTGTTGCGCGGCATTTAATTTTACTTAAGGGCACTTTTAAAAATTCAAAGTTCTGATGAAGCTACTAACCATTCCACTAGACCGCCAAAGAACGGCAACCAAGTGGCTGGTTATAAGCCAGACAAGGCGCGAGCAGAAAATTGCGACGCGGCATATAGTAAATATGTGAGGAGTAATTTTTTGTGAGTAACGCAGTATTGCGACGAAATTTGGATTTTTAGAAGTGCCCTTAATCCGGCTTAATCGATTTTGGAATTTTCTACATCTGTAATTTAAATGCGTCAACCCAACCTGATCTTTAATATTGGTAATCTGCGGAGAATAAATACATGCTTATTACACCATTGTTGAAACTGGCCGTTGAAAAACTTGCTTCCGATATTTTTATTTCAGCAGGGGCGCCAATCAACATCAAAATCAACGGCGTTACCATGCCGGTTAACGCGCAGAGAATGGATGTCGCGACTGTGGAACGTATCGCCTATGAATTAATGACCCCCGGCCAGGCCAAAATTTTAGAGGAAACATTGGAACTGAATTTTCCTTATCGCGAGGCTAGCATAGGGGGTAATTATCGCGTAAACATATTGCGCCAGCGCAACAGTCTGGCGATTGTTTTGCGCCACATACGCAATAATATTGCAAGCATTGAAGACCTGCGCCTGCCTGGAATATTGAAGCAACTCATCATGGAAAAGCGCGGCCTGATTCTGGTGGTGGGTGCAACCGGCTCCGGGAAATCCAGCAGTCTGGCGGCAATGCTTCAATATCGCAACAACACCAGCACCGGCCATATCCTGACTATCGAAGACCCGGTTGAATACTTGTTCACGCATAACCAATCCATCGTCAATCAGCGTGAAATCGGCACGGATACATTGTCCTATGGCAACGCGCTGGTCAGCGCCATGCGCGAAGCACCGGATGTGTTAATGATCGGGGAAATTCGCAGCCGCGATACTTTGCAGCAAGCACTGATCTTTGCCCAGGCCGGACATCTTTGCCTATCCACACTGCACGCAAATAACAGCTACCATGCGCTGAATCGTATTGTAAATTTCTTTCCACATGATGCGCGCAAAGCTGTATTGGCGGATTTATCGCTGTGCTTGCGCGCGATCATCTCACAGCGCTTGGTGCGCAATATACAGGGCAAACAAATTCCCGCCGTGGAAATTCTGCTCAACACAACGCTGATTTCCGATTTGATTAAAAACGATGAGATTGAAAAAATCCGCGAGGCCATCGAAAAAAGTGTCTCTCCCGGATCACAGACTTTTGAGCAAGCGCTATATCGGCTGTACAAAAACGGTGAGATCACCAAGGATGAAGCAATGCTGCACTCCGATTCCCCCAGCAATTTTTCCTCATTGGTGGATTATTCTCAAACTTCAAAAATGAACGCTTATGATCCCAATGCCAGTGCCGCAGTACCGCAACCCTTACAGACCGCAGCTGATTTTGGCAATATCACACTTAACCTCGATGTAGCCGATCCCAAATAAATTTATCTGCCACGCTTGCGGTATTTTATGTTGCAAGCCCGTACAACCCTGCCACCAACCCTGAATATTTTTCGTCACTTTACATTACAAGCCCATCATGTCAAACACACTGATACTCGCCCAACAATTAATTTCCTGCCGCTCGCTCACTCCACTGGATGAAGGCTGCTTGCCACTTATCAGCGTGCGTCTGGCGGCAATCAACTTCAAAATTGAGATGATGCGCCACGGCAACGTCGACAATTTGTGGGCACGGCGCGGCACGAACGGCCCGGTGCTATGCTTTGCCGGTCACACCGATGTCGTGCCGACTGGCCCGGTAGAAAAATGGCACAGCGATCCATTCACCCCAACTATTTGCGATGGCCTGCTATACGGCCGGGGGGCTGCTGATATGAAAGGTTCGCTGGCAGCGTTTGTCACCTCGATCGAGAAATTTGTTGCAACGCATCCCCGGCACACTGGCTCTATCGCCCTGCTGCTCACCTCGGATGAAGAGGGTGTGGCAATAGACGGCACTGTACGCGTGGTGCAAGCCTTACAGGCGCGTACCGAAAAGATTGATTACTGCATCGTGGGGGAACCCACCTCGATGATTAAAACAGGCGACACCATTAAAAACGGGCGGCGCGGCTCACTCTCCGGCACCCTGACGGTCAAAGGTGTACAAGGACATATTGCCTATCCGCATCTGGTCAAAAATCCTATCCACCTTGCCGCACCTGCCATTGCTGAATTGGCGGCAACAGAGTGGGACAAAGGTAATGAATATTTTCCGGCGACTTCATGGCAAATTTCGAATATTCATGGCGGTACGGGCGCAACCAATGTGGTACCGGGCACCGTGGAGATTGAATTTAATTTTCGCTTCTCCACCGCCAGCACCGTGCAGGCATTAAAAGACAAAACGCACGCGATTCTCGACAAACACGGCCTGAACTATGATTTGGTTTGGGTACTGTCCGGCAAACCGTATCTCACGCCACGCGGAAAATTGGTGGACGCGATCAGCGCAGCCATAGAAAAAATCACCGGGATAACAACCGAACTCTCCACCAGTGGCGGCACTTCAGATGGCCGCTTCATTGCCGATATTTGTCCGCAAGTGGTCGAGTTTGGTCCGCTCAACGCCACCATACATAAACTCAACGAATGCGTGTCTGTGGCTGATCTGGACACGTTGTCAGAAATTTATTGCGCCACCATGGTCAATCTTTTAACAGACAAAAAATGAGCGTTCTACACCATTGGCACAGCACCAGCGAGTTGCACACATTGCGCGATTGGCTGCGTTATGCGGTCAGCGCATTCAACGAAGCGCAATTGACATTTGGTCATGGCTCAGCCAATACCTATGACGAGGCCGTGTATTTGATCCTGCACAGCCTGCATTTACCACTGGATACGCTGACCCCATTTTTAGATGCACGTCTCACATTGCAGGAAAAAAATGTGCTGCTGGCAATCTTAAAAAAACGTGTAGAAAAAAAAGTGCCCGCCGCCTATTTAACCAATGAAGCATGGCTGGGAGGCTTTAATTTTTACGTGGATGAACGGGTCATTATTCCGCGTTCCTATATCGCCGAATTACTGCGCGACAGCATGCGCCCGTGGATAGAAGAACCGGACAGTGTGGCCGATGTGTTGGATATGTGTACCGGTAGCGGCTGTTTGGCTATTGTTGCCGCACACGCCTTTCCCAACGCGCAAATTGATGCAGTTGACCTGTCAGCAGACGCATTACAAGTCGCACAGCGCAATGTTGGAAACTACCATTTGGATGCGCGTGTTAACCTGATTCAATCTGACCTGTTTTCCGCATTGTCCAACAAAAGATATGATCTGATAATCAGCAACCCGCCGTATGTGGATGCGCCATCCGTAGCTGCACTGCCCGAAGAGTATCGCCACGAACCGATTTTGGCATTAAGCAGCGGCGCAGACGGTCTGGACGCAACGCGCGCAATTTTGAGCGCTGCCGCCGCACATCTCAAACCGCATGGCATTTTAATTGTAGAAATCGGCCACAACAAAAGTGCGCTGGAAACCGCCTACCCTAACCTGCCCTTTACTTGGCTGGAAGTCAGTGCGGGGGACGAGTTTGTATTCATGCTGCACAAAAATGACCTGCGGTAGCCAAATTTTAAAATCCACAAATATTACATAATCCAAATGGCCGTTGATCATTACGAAAATTTCCCCGTTGCGTCAATTTTGCTACCCAGGCATCTACGCCATGCCGTGGAAGTTATTTACAATTTTGCACGTCAAGCAGATGACTTTGCCGATGAAGGTACGCTCACTGACACACAGCGCCTGGCACATATGTCTGATTTCAGGGCAGAGCTCAACACCATCGCTGCCGACAAAACGCCGCGCATGCCATTGTTTCGCGATCTGGCCGAAATCGCACATCAACATCATTTGCCCCTGCAATTTTTCCATGATTTGCTGGATGCCTTCGCGCAGGATGTCATCAAAAAAACATACAATAATTTTTATGAATTGCAAAATTATTGCAATCGCTCGGCCAGCCCGGTAGGTGCCTTACTGCTGCATTTATTCGGGGCTGCCACACCACAAAATCTGGCTTACTCGAATGCTGTTTGTAGCGCGCTACAACTCATTAATTTTTGGCAGGACATTGAAAAAGATTTTGCCATCGGGCGCATTTATTTACCGCAGGATGAAATGGTACGTTTTCGTGTTTCCATCTCGCACATCGCCAAACATCTCGTGGATGAATCGTGGCAACAACTCATGCAATTTCAGGTACGGCGTTCCCGCGACATGCTGAACAGCGGTGCACCGCTTGGAAATATACTCAAGGGCCGAATCGGACTGGAAATGCGTTTGATTATTGCGGGGGGGAATCGCATCCTCGACAAACTCGAAGCGGCAAATTTTGATATGTACCGCAACCGCCCCGTTTTGCGTCCGCTGGATTGGGTTGTTATGCTGAAGCAATCGCTGTTCAAATAAATACTACTCGCACTGACTCCCAAGCCACTCCAGCTTCCAATAAAAATCACAAAGCGGCAGGGATGAAGCGACAGCACATGACTGCTGATTTGCAGGCATGACACCATGTTCTATCCATTGTGGATAAAACAATACAGTTGACTACGGCAAGAAACCCGGGGCGCAGGTAATACAACAATCGTTATTTATAGGAATTGAACCAATGACACCGGATGAATATTGCCAGAACAAAGCTGCCAGAAGTGGCTCCAGCTTTTACTACAGCTTCATGTTCTTGCCACCCGACAAACGGCGCGCCATCACTGCGCTGTATGCATTTTGCCGCGAAGTGGATGATGTGGTAGATGAATGCTCTGATGAAAATGCTGCGCGCATCACACTGGCCTGGTGGCGCGTGCAAGTCGCGGCAATTTACACGGGGCAACCACAACACCCGGTTGCCCTGGCTCTGGTTCCAGTCGTCAAACAGTTTAATTTTCCGCAAGAGCATCTGCTGGAAATTATTGATGGCATGGAAATGGATTTACAGAACAATCAGTATGCCGATTTTAAAGTACTCCAGCTGTACTGCTATAGAGTCGCATCAGTAGTAGGTTTGCTGGCTGCAGAAATTTTCGGTTACATTGATCGCAAAACTTTAAACTACGCGCATGATCTGGGCATCGCGCTGCAACTCACCAATATTATTCGTGATGTGGGCGAGGATGCGCGGCGCGGCCGCATTTATATTCCACAGCTTGAATTGGCGGAATTTGGCGTGCATACCAACGATATTCTGGACGGGAAAGAAACAGAAGCCTTCCATAAGCTCATGCAATTTCAAATTGCACGCGCCCAGAGCTATTATAAACAAGCCCTGGCCCAACTCCCTGCTGTGGATCGCAAAGCGCAACGCACCGGATTAATCATGGCGGAAATTTACCACGCCACTCTGGAAGAAATTTCCGCCAGTGGCTGCCACGTACTGAAAGAGCGCGTCTCACTCACACCACTACGAAAGCTTTGGCTGGCCTGGATAACGTGGATTAAAAACTAATTTACAGAACAATGCGACCAACTTACCGCGATTTTTCCATGCAATCCGTCAGCGTATTGAGATACGTCACGGGCGATGACGGGACAAAACATACAAGGATGAAAAAGAACAGTTTACTTTTTGTTGCTTGTCGCTGCGCAACCCCCTATTTTAAATGCTTGAGCAACACAATTATGCCAGGCACTGTGATATTCCCGTGAATATTGCCATTGTCGGTGCAGGTTACGCTGGCATGGCTGCCGCCGTGACGCTCGCCGCCCGGAATATTCCTGTTACCGTTTTTGAAACCAGCAAGCAGCTTGGTGGACGGGCGCGTGGCCTGTGGCACAACGAAACCCAACTCGATAACGGCCAGCATATTTTGCTCGGTTGTTATCGACACACATTGCAACTCATAAGGCAGGTCGGCGGCAATATAGAAAATGATTTTTTGCGTCTGCCGCTACAACTCACCCTGCATCATCGATTTTCATTCCAGGCTTATCCCCTGCCTGCCCCGTTGCATATTTTATTGGGGCTAATAAGCGCACAGGGTTTATCCTTTGCTCAAAAATTATCCGCTGCGCGCTTCATACTCGCCATGCGCCACATCCAATTTTCATTGCCCGGCGATATATCGGCTATTGAATTATTGAACAGATATCGGCAAGATCATGAACTGATAAGCCTGCTATGGCAACCCATCTGCATCTCGGCACTCAACACACCGTTGCATTTGGCTTCTGCCAGAATTCTGTTAAATGTATTGCGCGACAGCCTCAATACATCGCGTGCGGACAGTGACATGCTGTTGCCGCGGTTGGATTACTCGGCATTATTTCCAGACCGAGCCGCAAAATATTTACAACAGCGGCATGGCAACCTATATACCTCGAGCATCGTTGAAGCCATCATTCCCCGTGACCATACAATTGAATTAACCGTCAACTCAAGCAACGGCAACGCACCGCAAACACATTTATTCAGCCATGTCATTTGCGCGACCTCTCCCACTGCAGCTGCACGCCTGCTGCAATCGGTGCCGCAACTTGCCCCGCTTGCGCGGGAAATTTCAGCCATTCCCAATCAACCTATCTATACCGTTTATCTGCAATACCCTGCGCATGTGCAGCTGCCACACCCCATGTTGGGCTTCGATCAATGCTATACACAATGGCTATTCGACAAAGGACAAATTTCCTCGCAACACGGGCTGATCGCTTCTGTTATCAGTGCCGAAGGACTGCATCAGGAGTTGTCGCAGGAAAACCTCGCCCAAAAGGTTGTACAGGAATTGCATGAGCAAATGAGCATTGCAGAAACTCCGCTATGGGTCAAAGTGATCGCCGAAAAACGTGCCACTTTTTCATGTGAAGTGAATTTGAATCGCCCTCCCCATACCACTGCAATTAAAAATTTATTGCTAGCGGGAGATTACACAGCTGGTGAATATCCTGCGACGCTGGAGGGCGCGGTGATGAGTGGAATGAGATGTGCAAATGAGGTGATACTTATAGACTCGGCACGATGAAGATTGAACTTTTGTTGGGCAATCCAGTCCGAGTTTTATGGATAAAGAAGATGCAAGATTTCAAACACTGGAGCGGTTA
>JBEBGP010000045.1:0-8179 GCA_040081045.1 Candidatus Nitrotoga sp. | reverse complement strand
GTGTTGGAATCATCGAGTGACACGGCAATCTCCTTTTCTTGGTTTGGCGGTGAATAACGTGCCTGCCGATTGAGGCAGGCTTTGATGAGGGCGGCGCGCGGGTAATTCACTTCACGCTCCGCGCGAATGCGGCGCACGGCGGCTTGCAGCAGCGTTTGTGGGTAGGGCAGCCCGGCAAGAATGGCACGCATGAATTCGCCCGCCAGATTGGGCGGAATGTTTTCCGACTTGCCTTGGGTGGCTGTGGTAACCAGCAGTCGGAACAGCGAGAGATACGGCTTCTCAAAACTGGCGTGAATAATTTTCAGGTCTGCAAAGTGTTGGCGTATCCGCGCCGACATTTCCGCCACCGTGCCGACCTGCCAGAAGCGCACGCTGATGCGCGCGGCATTGGGGGCGAGGCCAAGCACATAGAAACGTATGTTGCCGCCTTCGTCGCCAAGCGCCCCCGTTTGCGGCGCTCTGAACAAGGCTTCGATAGCGCGCGTTTGTTTGGCCGGATCGTCCTTGGGCGGCTCGTCGAACAAATCCGCAAACGTGTCTTCCAATTCGGTATGCTTTTCCGACCAGAACACGGTAGAAGCATCGCCGACCTGAATGCGTTGTGTGCTCTCTTTGCTCAACAGGTAATTGAGCGACGTGGTATAGGCAAAAGCGGCGCGTTTACCTACAGGAGCGTTGGCACCTTGTTCCTTGCCGAAAGAATTGAACGCATCTTTGTTGAACGAGACGATATTGGCACCGCTGGACTGCGCACCCCATACGCCTTTGATGGATGTGTGCAGACGTTCAAATCCATCCGCTTCGCCGCTTATCATGCAAGTTATTTCTTCAGTAGCAGTTCCAGCCCCTTCCAGCGCAGCCCTGACATCTGGTCGTTGGCAAACCAGTTCAAGGTCTCCATTAAGTCGGAAAGTCATTACCGGATTAACTTCCAATATTTCCGGCCACAATAGATCGGTTTCCAATCGCACTCTGTCAGGTGCTTGCAGAAAAGTGCGCACGGCCTGTAATCCAGCATCGCCAGTTTTGTCGGCCAACACATCCAGCTTTGCAAGAAATGCGGCATGTTGTTCCTGCACACGTTCCGGCTTGCCATCACTGGTAACGCCCAACACGTATTCGGCGTTATCCCAGAGCAGGTTTGCGGCGATACCCGAAGTTTTTTTAACCCCTTGCGGTACAACAAAATTGCGCGCAATTTTCTTTTTTCCATCAAGAACCCGCGTGTCCTCAATCTGCACCAACTGCCCTGCAGAATTGATTTCGATCACAAAGGGAATGGCCTTGGTTTCAAAACCCGGACGAGGCAAATCTGGCTTGCGCTCGTAATAATCGCATAGCGCCTGAAGAATCATCCCCGCACCCCCACATTGGTTAAATCCAGCACACCATTTTTCAATTCGGCGCGAAAGAAGCGCGGGCTGGGGCTGGCAAGGTTGCTGTAGTCCATGTCGTGCAGCATCCAGCCCAAATCGCGGGTTTCGGCTATCGGTTCAGGTTCGGCGGCAGCATCTTTGACCAAGCGGAAGTCGGCGGCAAATTCGCGGCAGCCAAGATAGGGCTGGTTCACGCACTGGCCCTTACTGGCACGACGCTCGAACATGTTCAGGAATTTTGCGGGCGAATTTGCTTCATCGGCGGCGCGTTGTTCGTCGGCATCGTTGATGCGGTGTTTGGCAAGATGCGGAAAATTGGATTTGCACCCGCCCAAATCACGCGAGTACAAGTGCTTTGCGGCATCGCATAGCTCAAACCCCGCGTGGATACGGTAAGCGACATCGCGCAGGAACAACCCGGCGCGCTGCTGGCGTTCGTCTTCAATGTAAAGGCCAAGGTCGCCGCTGCCGCTGTTCATGGCGGATTGCACATTGCGCGATGAAACGACCGCGCCCACCTCGTTGCGCCGCAAGGTGATCCACTTGATCGGTTTCAGCACCTCGATCTTGGTCACTTGCCAGCGGATGGCGGGTTTCCATAGGATGGCCTCGAACACGGCGCGGGCAGCAGAGGGTGTCATCACGTCATAGCTGACGCGCTCTACTTTCATTTCAGGCCGGGTGAAGCAGGCGAAATCACCGGTCACTTCCAAGCAGAATGTCTTCATGTTTTCTTTCCCTGACTTTGGTTCATATCACCAGCTCATCCGGTGCGATATTGCCATCAATCACCACGCCAAGCGACTTGTCGTAAAGCGTGTTGCCCACTTGGGCATAAATACCCGGCCATATCTCGCGCACACCACCTTGCTTTTCGAGTTGCGCAAATAATCGCTTGGGTATGTTTACAGAATAGCGTTGCAGTTTACGCATTAACCAGCGTTTCGGACCTTCTTTTTCCAGCTTGCCGAGCAGTACATCGTTGTTGCCGTAGCGAACCAGAATGGTCTGGTAGGCGCTGTCGTCTATCAGCCTGAATTTTTCCGCTACGGTGCGAAATTGTATCTGGCAATCACGGGCATCTTGCGTGAGTAATTCGTGGATACCGTGCTTGTCGAGCGATGGTGCGCGTACATAGAGATGCTCGAAAAATTGCTTGGCAATATCTCTTCCCAATACATCTCTTTCATTTCCAAATAACAGGCTTCGAGAAATGTCTTCCGCTTGCCGCAAAAGTCCTAGAGGTGCAGGCTTCGGTGACACAAAAACCACGACTTTCCCCTTGATGAGAATTCCTTCAGCATCTTTTAGTTTGCCTTCGCGGTTGCAGCGACCTGCCGCCTGCGCAATTGAATACAGCCCAGCCAGTGTGCGATACACTACGGGGAAGTCCACGTCCACACCAGCTTCCACCAGTTGGGTGCTGATGAGGCGCACGGGTTCGTTGCGCTTCAGTCGTGCCTTGATGTCAGCAATGACTTTGCTGCGGTGTTCGCCGCACATCAGCGCGGAGAGATGTAAAGTGTCTTTTGCATCATCCTTGGCGATTAGTAAACGATGCAGTTCGCGCGCATCGTCGCGACGACTGACAATACACAGCACGCTGGGATATTTGATCAGCTCGTCAGCGATACTCTGCCAATCACGCGGTGCTTGCAGGTCACTTGGGACACTAACTTCCACTCGTTTCAATTGCTGATATAAGGCATCAGGGTCATCCATGATTTCAAACACGTTGTCCAGCCCGCGAAATATCTGTCCATCAGGCGATTGGAACGAGCCGAGAGCTGGTTGGGTTGCGGTGGAAAGCACAAACGTCACCCCGTAATGAGTCGCCAATTGATTCATCACATCGGCAATCGGTTGCAAGAATTCCGGCGGCAACAACTGTGCCTCGTCCAGCACCACTACGCTATTGACGATGTTGTGTAGCTTGCGGCAACGGCTGGTGCGCGCGGCAAACAGCGATTCAAAAAACTGTACGTTGGTGGTGACGATGATGGGCGCATCCCAGTTCTCCGTTGCCAGACGTGAACGTGCATCTTCTTTGTCCGGGTCAAGGTTGGCATGGTGCTCGACTACGTTGTCGCCAAATATGTCGCGGAAGATGCTCGCCGTCTGTTCGATGATGCTGGTATAGGGAATGACGTAAATGATGCGCTGCTTTTTGTGTTGCACGGCATGACGCAAGGCGAAGGCCATGCCCGACAAAGTCTTGCCGCCACCGGTTGGCACGGTAAGTGAAAACAGTCCCGGAGCAAATGCATCTTTCTCACGGCACTGGCGTAAAATATCGGCACGAATAGCATTGACTGGCGTGTTGTCTGCGTTCACCGCAAGAGCTGCCATGTATTTATCGAAACGATCCATCAGATCGGCTATGTCACGATAGCCAGATCGGGCAGCCGCCTGAGCATCATTCATAAAATTTTCAGTGTCGAGGAAGTCCGCATCCACCAAACAGGAGAACAGCATCCGCAGCCACAAGTGCAAACCCTCAGCACCGCCGCGCAGCTTGGTAGTTGGCTTGGGCTGCGTGAGGATTTCTTGTGGAATGGTTTGCACTGGTATGCGGTCGAGCAAGTGGTTTTGTTCTGCCCCTAATCGGATGGAGAGTGCTTTTCCTCCCGTTTCTGCCGAGTGCCAGTCGGGCAGTCCGGCATGATGTCCCGCAATCAGATAGGCTAGAATCTGTCCATGCGCGCCGAACTGTCTAACTGCGTGAATCGCGCCAGCAGTAGAATGGTCAACGCGTCCGGGCGCACCTTCGATATGAGCTTCAGCATCATAGCCACTTACGGTTTTGATATACCGTTGAAACTCTGTGCTGTACTTGCCCAAGTCGTGCCATAACCCGGCCAGGCTCGCCCAGTCCGCACTGTTGAAGGGTTTGGCAAACTCGCCAGCCAAGTGCGCAACACCATGCAAGTGCTCATCCAGCAGATGTTTATGCCACTTACCACTTTCGTCTTGACGGACATGGGCAAGAGGTTTGTTTTCGAGTTTGTCATTCATATGATCCATGCTAACACCCCCACTGTCTCAAAAAGTGAGCCTGCCACTCACTCTTTTGCCAGGCAGCACTTCTTGTATTTCTTGCCGCTGCCGCACGGGCAGGGATCGTTGCGACCGATTTTTGGTTCAGGGCGAATGTAGGGTTCGTTGTCGTAGTTTGGATCGTAAGGATTGTTCGGATAATCCGCATTCCCGCTCAGGATGCGCAAATTTTCTTTTTCGTCCTCTTCCCGCCAGCGCATCTGGCGCTTGGTGATGGTATCCGGTAGATAAAATTCCCATGGATCCGTGAAGCGTTCCCACTCGGGCTGGAAGTATTTTCCTGCATAAGCTTGTTGGATTTCCTCTGCCGAAAAATGAGCCATGAATCCGCCCTGTTGTTCTGCAAGGTCTTCCAGCAAAGGCCGATATTGTTCACGCGGGAAGTGCAGCAACATGGCAGCCGCCGCCAAACGGAATTCCCAATCTTCTTCCTCATCTGCGGCCAAGCTTCCCAGCCATGCCAGCGCCTGTTCAAGCGTTTCGCCGCCTTGCCGTGAGGTTGCGGCCATTACCGGGTCAATGGCATTGACACGTATGTACCAATCCATATCCCGGTCTTCGCACAGGTCGCGCAAGGCGGGCAGCACGCTGAGAGGTTTATTCAGGAGCAGTGCAGGCCACTGACCGGCAAGCCAATCCTGCAAGTCTTCGTCGTCTTCCAACGACATGCGGCGCATGAATTCCACCAGCAACAGCCCGGCCTGTTCGCTGGGGATTTGCCCGAGGATCATCGCTGCATGGAGGCGCAGCCACCATATCCCGTCGGCGATTTCATCCGGTTCGTTTTCGTTGTCTAGCCAAAATAAATCGTCCTCGTGCAGCTGGCGCAAATATTCCGTTATTTCATCGCCACGCCGGGCGCATTCGTCTATGACGTTGCGCGGGACGCGGTCTTCGTCCTCGATGATGGTGTCTATCAATTCTGCCGGGCTAAGTTCGGCGAGATCTTCGTCGGGATAGGTTGGCAATACTATCGGGTCGTTCATTGTTTTTTACCTTTCAATTTTATTTTGGCTTCGCTTACCAACCCTCTCCCGCTTGCGGGTGAGGGGATATATTCCGTGTATTTTGCTGCGGCTTGGCATAAGTGCTCCAGCACTTCTCGACGCAATTCTGCCGGCGCTATAACCTCCACTTCCGCGCCATGTTTGAGTATGTCCATCACCAGTTCGCGCGGGTCGGCATAAGGGATACGCAGTTCATAGCTGCCATCTTTGAGGGTGCAGCCTTGCTGTTGCGGATGCCAGTGTTCATCGGCCACCCAGCGCGCCCGTTCCAGGGTGAAGCGCAGCACGGCAGTGTGTTTGGATTCGCCCGCGAAGATGCCGTAGGAGCTCGCGTAATGTGCATCAAGTTGTTTTTCCGGCACGTCGCGGCAACGCTGCGGCAATGCGCGGGCGACAGTGATACGCTCGACAGCGAAGCTGCGCAGGGCGTTGCGGGTATGGCACCAAGCGTCTAGATACCAGTTGTCGCGGTAATGGATGAGCCGCTGCGGGGAGATTTCGCGTGAACTGGTTCGGTCGTTGCCGCGCCCATGGTAGCTGATGTACAGGCTGCTTCTTTGCAGCAGTGCCCCCGTTACGGTCTGAAAACATTCCAGCGCGACATTGCGTCCGGTCATGCGCAGGATGCGCACTCGTTTGGAAATTTCTTCGCTACCCAAGTGTCTCTTGCCCAGATTTCCGGCCGCGAGGATTTGTTCGATGCGTTCTTTTACGGGTTTAAGTTGTGTGTCGAGTAGACCCGGTTGAACGTGCGCGAGCAGTTGCTGGGTAGTCAACAGCGCGTAGAGTTCGGTTTCGCTGAACCAGAGTCCGGGAAGCTCAAAGATTTTTCCATCAGTCGGTGCGTAGTGGTAACCGTTGCGTGATCGGTCATATTCAATCGGTGCATGAAGTACAAGCGCATCTCTTGAATAATACGGTTGACCGTGGCACGTGAGCATTCCAGTTTTTCGCACAACACTCTATGCTGAAGCGGTCTTTTATGTACTGCCAGAATTTGATGCAGCCGATAAATTCTTTGCAAGCGTTCCAAGTTGCACCACCCCCAGAATTAGACCTGCATATGCCTAAACTCAGATAATCCACCAGGAATGGTGAGCCTGATGGATTATTTTTGACTAACCAGAATGATTAATTTTCAAACGGATGCCTTAACACAATCGTCTGATCCCGATCGGGTCCGGTTGATACCATATCCACGGGCACTTCACATATTTCCGCGATGCGCTCCAAATAACTCCGCGCCGCTGCCGGTAATTCCGCGTAATTTTGTATACCCACAGTGCTTTCACTCCACCCCGGCATTTCTTCATACACTGGCTCACATCCCACCAGCGCTTCTGCGCCTACCGGCAGAATGTCACTGTATTGACCTTCACTGCGGTAGCCTACGCATAAACGCAAAATGGGTACGCCGTCCAGCACATCCAGCTTGGTAACGCATAGCCCCGATACGCCGTTGATCTGAATTGAGCGTTTTAATGCGGCCGCATCAAACCAGCCGCAGCGCCGCGCACGTCCGGTGGTGGATCCAAATTCATGTCCCTTCACGGCCAGGTGTTTACCCGTTTCATCTTCCAACTCGGTAGGAAAAGGTCCCGAACCCACGCGGGTGGTGTAGGCCTTGGTAATTCCCAGAACATAGTTCAGCATTTGCGGGCCGACCCCGCTGCCCGCACAGGCTGCGCCTGCGATGCAATTACTGGAGGTGACGTAGGGGTAAGTGCCGTGATCGATGTCCAGCAGCGTACCCTGAGCGCCTTCAAATAACAGGTTCTGCCCGTCCTTGTTCGCCTCATATAACGCGCGCGGCACATCCAGCACCAGCGGTTTGACGCGCTCGGACACGGCCAGCGTGTCATCCAGCGTTTTTTGAAAATCAATGGTGTCGGCCTGGAAATAATTTTTCAGTACAAAATTATGATAATCCAGCACCTCGCCCAATTTGGCTGCAAAGCGTTTACGGTGAAACAAGTCCTGCAAGCGTATGGCCCGTCGTGCCACTTTGTCTTCATAGGCCGGGCCAATACCGCGCCCCGTTGTGCCAATTTTGGCAGCGCCCTTGGCCAATTCACGCGCTTTATCGATCGCCTCATGATAAGGCAAAATCAGCGGACACGCCTCAGAGATGCGCAGACGGCCATAGACATCCACGCCAGCTACAGCCAGATTATCCATTTCCTTGAGCAGTGCCTGCGGCGATACCACCACCCCATTGCCGATATAGCACATCACATGGTTACGCAATATGCCTGATGGAATAAGGTGCAACACTGTTTTTTTGCCATTGATTACCAGGGTATGCCCGGCATTGTGTCCACCCTGAAAACGCACTACCCCTTGCGCGCGGTCGGTCAGCCAGTCAACAATTTTGCCCTTGCCTTCATCGCCCCACTGGGTGCCGATTACCACTACATTTTTTGACATTATTGGATTCCCAATACCCACAGATTTTTAGAGATTGTCCATTTCAACTGTGCAAGGCAACTACTTTCCACACATCCTTCGCCTGCAACACCAGTTCACGATCACAATTCAACTCGGCGCGTAATGATCGATCGCCCAGCAAATCCACCACCACCGCATAGCCTAGACTACGCAGTCTGACGATTTCCGCTTGTAGTGCGGGATCATCCAAATGCGGAGCGAGTATGCCCATGGGCTGTTTTTGTGGTGGCAGCAAAGCATGCAATTGGCGTAAATCCATACTGAATCCAGTCGCTGCGCGCGCGCGCC
>JBEBGP010000157.1:0-2085 GCA_040081045.1 Candidatus Nitrotoga sp. | reverse complement strand
TGCGTAATCTGCGCCTCAATCTGGACTCGCTCACCAACCAGTGGAACCAATGGGTGCTGGGCTACAACACCGAGCAGCAATTCGCCTTTCTCACCCGCCTTGGTATGCAATCTGTCACCTGGCAAAACATGGTGATCAGTTTAATGATCGGGCTGGCCGTATTGATTGGAATTTTCGCGCTGCTGATGCTGCGCCATTTGAAAGGATCCAATGTTGACACGGCACAGCGTCTGTATTTGAAATTTTGCCAAAAGTTGGTAAAAATTAACCTTGTGCGTGCCGCACACGAAGGCGCACAGGATTTTGCCGAGCGCGCGATCAAAGCCAACCCGCACTTGGCCGCCGCCGTTACCCACATCACCAATCTTTATCTCGGCGTGCGCTATGGCGGTGAGGCAAACAGCGCGGCAATTCGAGCCTTGCGGCACGCGGTAACTTCTTTCAAGTTATAATTCGCTTCAATTACCCAGCGCACTACGCCAGACCATGCAAATCACCCGAAGACTAGAATTTGATGCGGGTCACCGCATTCCCGCCCACAATAGCCAATGCCGCCATCTCCACGGGCATCGCTACGCCATTGAAATTACTTTGTCTGGTGACATCATTGCCACCGAGGGTATATCAGAGCACGGCATGGTCATGGATTATTCCGAAGTAAAACGCATTGCCAAAGAGCAATTGGTCGATGCATGGGATCATGCATTTTTAGTGTATCAAAATGATGACGTTGTATTACAGTTTCTGAATTCCCTGCCAGAGCATAAAACAGTGGTACTGGATGCGCCGCCCACGGCGGAAAATTTAGCCATGATTGCCTTTAACCGGCTTAAAGACGCATACCACAGCAGCTATGGCAACCACCTGCAATTGCAGAGTGTACGAATTTATGAAACACCGAACAATTGGGCGGATTACACTCGATCAGCACAGGTTACGTGAGCGGTAAACATGCCGGCCATACTCATGCAGTCTCACTCTGCATATTTACACCACTCCTCCCGGGCTTTTATAGAAGCACTGAACAGGTTTTGCTGTGTCACAACTCTGTAATATTTGTCCCTTAGAATTCCGGCACAAATTCAGGAATAACCTTGAATGAGTGAAATTTTTAATTTTAGGGAGATCGCAAAAATGCAAAAACCTGTAAGTTATATAGTTAGGCCACGCCTCGTGGAAAGATTAAGATCAGCCACCTTATCCACAGTCCTGCTGGCGTTCCTGAGCGGCATCACACTGTCCGCACAGGCTGTTGAATTGTATATGGACACACTGACACAACAAGTATTTACCTCGCCGGGTGAGAACAGGGTCAAGCTCGGTGAATTTAAGGAAGTCAGCGCGAAAACAGAAAAGAAAAGCTGGTTTGATGTGCTCAGCGTGCGTGGCTACACTCAATTCCGTTCCAACAAAACCATATCTGGAGATCATATTAATCTGTCTAACCCGGGCGACAAATTTATGTCGGATAAACAAAACTTCGGCGTTAGGCGCGCCAGAATTGTTATCTCGGGTGATGTAAGCGATCGTTTGTCTGTCTATTTGCAGCATGACTTGGCTACAGGGACAGACACGGGAGGAGTGACGGGCGGGCTTCTGGCGGTGCGCGATGCCTATGCTGATATCTTCCTCGACGACAAAAAGGAATATCGCATTCGTACTGGTATAAGCAAGGTTCCTTACGGTTTTGAGATACTGCAGTCAAGCCAGAACCGTTTGGCTATGGATCGTGCCGACGCCGTTAATATTGCATCCCGCGACGAGCGTGATACAGGTGTAATGTTTTATTGGGCACCCGCGCACATTCGTGATCGCTTCAGAGAATTGGTGCGCAGTGGCCTCAAGGGTACGGGCGATTATGGTGTATTGGGTTTGGGTGTATATAACGGTCAGGGTCTTAACCGTGGTGAGCTCAATAATAACCTCCATAAAGCCGCCCGCCTGAACTACCCTTTCAAATTCGACAATGGTCAGTTTTTTGAGGTTGGCGTATCAGCATTGAGTGGCAAATATGTTCCAAGAGCCGTTTCTATTTCAGCCCCTGCCGCTATCACCCCTGCATTTAATGGCCAGGGTGTGCGGGAC
>JBEBGP010000148.1:0-2085 GCA_040081045.1 Candidatus Nitrotoga sp. | reverse complement strand
GATGCGGCGCGCAAGCGTGTGCCGCTGGAAGGTTTTTTTGAGCAGCTGGGGAGTGCTGCTCAGGTGTCGGGCACCGCTGTTTATCTTTCCTCAGATCCGAACTGTGTGCCCACCACGCTACTGCATAATCTCAAGCACAACAAGGTGTTGCACCAGCGCATATTTTTCGTTACCCTCGTCACCGAGGAGGAGCCGCGCATCCCGGACAAGGAACGCACCGAAGTGCGCGTGTTGGAGGCGCATAAATTGTTTCAAGTGACATTCCGTTACGGCTTCATGGAAACCCCGGACATGATGCGCGCACTCAAACTGTTGGGGAACTATGGGCTGCATTTCGAGCTTGCCGACACCACTTTCTTCCTGGGAAAATCCACTATTGCGCCAGCGCAGAAGCGCGGGCTGTTCACTTGGCGGCGCGAGTTGTTCCGCTGGATGCAGCGCAACGCCCCCAGTCCGATCGAATATTATAATCTGCCTGCCGACCGGGTGATTGAACTGGGGACGCAGATCGTGATTTGATTATAGCGGACCGGAATGTCGGGGTGAGAGGCGAAGAAGCTGCTGCCGGATTTCAGGATCGCTTATATTTCAGCGGATTTCGGGTATTACGGGCAAATGCTGAACAAGATGTTCGACATTACTTGCGCGCCTTTCGCCGGAGATCGGGGGCTATTCGATAGACGAAACCTTGGTCGGCATGAATTCGCCGGAGATCGGGGGCTATTCGATAGACGAAACCTTGGTCGGCATGAAAATGCGTGCAGTTATTAAACTATCACTTCGTGACTTGCTGGCGCGTCAGCCAGCCGCCCCATCACTTCTGCCGCACACAGTCCACGTAATACCGCGAATCTCCATTTTCGCCATTGGTCACCAGACCGTGAATATCGTTTTCAAAGCCCGGAAATTTATGATTAAAATCCCGCGCGAATTTCAGATAATCGACGATCGTTTTGTTGAAGCGCTCGCCCGGGATGAGCAGCGGAATGCCGGGTGGATAGGGCGTAAGCAGTACGCTGGTGATGCGCCCTTCCAGATCATCAATGCTTACGCGATCAATTTTCCCGTGCGCCATTTTGGCAAACGCATCGGAAGGTTTCATGGCCGGTTCCATGTTGGATAAATACATTTCCGTAGTCAGTCGCGCCACATCACGCAATTTATATATGCCGTGAATCTGTTCGCACAAATCACGCAAGCCCATTTTTTCATAGCGTGGATATTTGGCTACAAATTCCGGCAATACACGCCATAGTGGCTGATTGTTGTCATAGTCATCTTTGAATTGTTGCAACTCGGTCACCATGGTATTCCACCGTCCTTTGGTGATGCCGATAGTGAACATGATGAAGAACGAGTACAGGCCGGTCTTCTCTACCACCACGCCATTTTCGGCCAGATATTTGGTGACAATGGCGGCGGGAATGCCAGACTCGGCAAAGTCGCCTTCGACGTTTAGCCCCGGCGTAATGATGGTGGCCTTGATCGGATCCAGCATATTAAATCCCGGCGCGAGATCGCTAAAGCCATGCCAGCGGTCTGTCGGATTCAGCATCCAGTCTTCCCGTGCCGCCATGCCTTCCTCGGCCAGAAAATCCGGCCCCCAGACCTTAAACCACCAATCGGCTCCCCACTCTTCATCCACCTTACGCATGGCGCGGCGAAAATCGAGTGCTTCGCTGAGCGATTCTTCCACCAGTGCTGTGCCACCCGGCGGTTCCATCATCGCCGCTGCCACATCGCACGAGGCAATAATCGCGTACTGCGGACTGGTGGAGGTGTGCATCATGTATGCCTCATTAAAACAATCGCGATCCAGTTTTCGGGTGGTGCTGTTCTGGATCAAAATTTGTGAAGCTTGGCTTAACCCGGCCAACATTTTGTGCGTGGATTGCGTGGAAAAAATCATCGACTTTTCACACGGGGGACGCGCGGGACCAATGGCATGCATGTCTTTGTAAAAATCGTGGAAGGTGGCATGAGGCAGCCAGGCCTCATCAAAATGCAGCGTGTCAATTTGGCCGTCCAGCATTTTTTTGAGCGTTTCAACGTTGTATAACACGCCATCGTAGGTACTTTGGGTGA
>JBEBGP010000147.1:0-8184 GCA_040081045.1 Candidatus Nitrotoga sp. | reverse complement strand
CCCGTGTTACAGCAGGCGTTTGTCGCCTCTTATATTGTATTAGCTCCTTTTGTAGGCGCGTTTGCCGACTCATTGCCCAAGGGTCGCGTCATGTTCATCAGCAACACTATCAAAATGGTCGGGTGTATTGCCATGCTGGTTGGTGTCAGCCCGCTCATTGCTTTCGGCATCGCAGGTTTTGGCGCGGCGATGTATTCCCCCGCCAAATACGGCATTCTCACCGAGTACTTACCGTCTGATCAACTGGTATCGGCTAATGGCTGGATGGAAGGTCTGACTGTGGCTGCCATCGTTTTAGGCGCGGTAATCGGCGGCGTGTTGGTAAACCCTGCAGTATCCGGCACACTGTTGAATTTATGGGATGTGCCTATGATAGAAACAGGCATCACCACCGCGCCCACGCTGGCGATCGCTATCATATTTTTAATCTATATAACGGCGGCATTGTTTAACCTGGGTATCCCGCATGTACCCATAGATCACAAGCCAATCAGCCGCAGCCCTGTATTTCTGGTCACCAATTTCTGGCACTGTTTTAAATTATTGTGGAAAGATCCGCTCGGACAAGTATCGCTCGCGGTCACCACTCTATTCTGGGGAGCCGGCGCAACCTTACGCCTGATCGTGCTGGCCTGGGCAGCAGTCGCCTTGCAATATGATCTGGGTCGTGCCGCATATCTCACGGCTTGGGTTGCCATCGGCATTGCCATCGGCTCTGTCCTGGCAGCCCGCTATGTCAAACTGGAATCTGCCGTGCGTGTGTTACCAGTTGGCATCGCCATGGGTTTGGCCGTGTTAATAATGATCCCCGTTACCCATTCCATACTCGCCATTGGTCTGCTCATCACCATCGGCGCGATGGCTGGCTACTTTGTTGTACCCATGAATGCGCTGTTACAGCATCGCGGCCACTTGCTGATGGGCGCGGGCAGATCCATCGCCGTGCAAAACTTCAACGAAAATCTCAGCATCTTTGCCATGCTCGGCTTGTTCGCGCTGATGAACAAATTGGATTTCAGCATCTACACCATCATCACCGTGTTTGGATTATTGCTCGCTGGCATAATGAGCGTGCTGTATAAAAAACATAAACACGATCAGGATCACGGGCAAATATAACGGCAGATTAAGTAATGAAAAATTTTGATGCTGTCTACTTGGCTTATTAGACTCGAACGGTATTTATGTTTTGGCGCATAAAGTGATGCCAGCGTGAGCAATATAGTGCCTATTACTATCAGTCTTCCTCATTAATAATCATTAGATTTTTCTAACCACAGGAGTTATGAACATGAAACAAAGGGACTTTATTTTTGTGCTGGTTAGTGCAACATTGCTTTTAACGTTTGGCGGTTGCGCCACAGAAAGCTCGCAGTCACTTGCGATCAAGCAAGTGGATGTTGCCAACAAGCCTTTCTCGGGATTGCGTACCCCTATATCTATCGGAAAATTTGATAATCGCTCCAGTTTTATGCGAGGCATTTTTTCTGACGGTACAGATCGCTTGGGCAGTCAGGCTAAAACTATACTGATTACACATTTACAACAAACCAATCGCTTCAATGTTCTAGATCGGGAAAATTTAAGCGAGATCAGCCAAGAAGCTACGATAGGTAACAAAACCCAAAAACTTAAAGGAGCCGACTATGTCGTGACCGGAGACGTGACTGAGTTTGGCCGCAAAGAGGTTGGCGATCAGCAACTATTTGGACTTTTAGGCAGAGGAAAATCCCAAATTGCTTATGCCAAGGTCAACTTGAATATTGTCAACACACTAACCTCAGAGGTGGTTTTTTCAAGCCACGGTGCAGGAGAATATGCCCTTTCAAATCGCGAAGTAATCGGCTTTGGTGGAACAGCCAGCTACGATTCAACACTCAACGGCAAAGTGCTTGATTTGGCCATACGCGAAGCCGTCAACCGCCTGACAGCCGCAATTGATAACGGCGAATGGCAGCCCAACAAATAAAATAATCACGGGGACATCATGCGTACTCACAAAATAAAAAAATATACACAAATTTCTTTTGTGATAAGCGCTTTGCTGGTCGGCTGCGCTGCCCCTCCTACGCTGTACCAATGGGAAGGGTATCAACCGCTGGTCTATGAGCATTTTAAGGGGCAGGGTAATACGCCTGAAGTGCAGCTTGGCAAGCTGGAGCAGGATCTAGAAAAAATCCGTGCGAAAGATAACACCCCTCCGCCGGGCTTTCACGCGCATCTGGGATTGCTCTATTCTCAAATTGGCAAGATCGATCAAACAGTGCAGCAATTCCAAACTGAAAAAAAGCTTTATCCTGAATCCGCTCCCTATATGGATTTATTGCTAAAAAAAATTGTTAAGTAAGAATATAAAATGAACTCAATATTGCTTAAATTAACATCTTTACTCTTTATCGTCATACTTGCCACAGGTTGTGCTACCCAGCAAAAGCCCTATGACTATTCGGCATACAAGCAAAGCAATCCGCGCTCGATTCTAGTGCTTCCTCCAATCAATAACACACCTGATGTAAAAGCGACCTACAGCATGCTCTCACAAATGACTTACCCGCTGGCGGAATCGGGCTACTATGTTTTTCCGGTGACGCTGGTCGACGAATCCTTCAGGCAAAATGGCTTGAATAACCCAGCAGAGATTCATGCTGTCTCACCAGTCAAACTAAGAGAAATTTTTGGTGCAAATGCCGCACTGTACGTAACCATTACGCGATATGGGGCAAGCTATACCGTCATTAAAAGCCAATCAGTCGTATCAGCTAGTGCTAAATTGCTTGATTTAAAAACAGGTCAATTACTATGGGAAGGCTCAGCTAGTGCCTCCAGCCAAGAAAATAATAATCAAAGTGGAGGATTGGCTGAATTGTTGATTTCAGCCATTGTTACCCAAGTTGTCAGCTCCGTAGTTGATGCTAGCCATCCTGTCGCGGGCATTGCCAGCAATAGGTTGTTATTAGCACGTCCCCCCAATGGTATTTTGTATGGTCCGCGTTCGCCTAAATACGGCAGCGATTAAGTGCTCGGCATGGTCTTGTTAAGCATAAGATTGCTTGCCGATTTTAAAACAAGGTGCCCATTACATTTATAGCTGGCTAACGACGACTTTGCGTAATTGAGAAAGACACAATGCCCTATTTAAAGTATCGATAATCATCGTCTCAGCCAAAAATGCTCAAACCGCAAGGCCTAATACTGAATGCTACCCTAGTAAAAAGTTTATTCCCTGCGCCACGCTTACCAAATAGCCACAAAGGGAATTACGGTAGCGTGGGTGTTCTGGGTGGCGCAGATGGCATGGTGGGAGCGGCTTTTCTGGCTGCACGCGCCGCGTTGAAGTTTGGTGCGGGGCGGGTATATGTCGGCCTGCTAGCGCATCACCCCCCGACTGTCGATCTGCAGCAACCTGAACTCATGCTGCAGCCTCCGAATGAATGGTTCAAATTTGATCTGAGCGTGCTGGTGGCAGGTCCCGGTCTGGGTATCTCAGCCGATGCTTATTCTCTACTCAAACGAGCATTGGAACAAACAACACCGCTGATATTGGATGCAGACGCATTAAACCTCGTAGCTACCCATCCCGATCTGGCTGAAATTTTACAAAAGCGATCCAATAACTACACCACCCTGCTCACACCGCATCCGGGTGAAGCGGCACGGTTGTTAGGCATCAGCACATCAAACGTACAAGCTGACCGCATCATAGCTGCCCAGTCACTCGCACACCGATTCAATAGCTATGCGGTACTGAAAGGCGCGGACAGTATTTGCGTGATGCCGTCAGGCGAATACTTAATTAACACCAGTGGCAATCCTGGTCTGGCCAGTGCTGGTACGGGGGATGTATTGGCAGGCATGATTGCCGCATTAATTGCACAAGGTCTCACCGCCAGAGATGCCTTGCTGTTGGCCGTTTATGCCCATGGACACGCTGCCGATGAGTTGGTGAAAAATGGTATTGGGCCGATTGGATTAACGGCAAGCGAGTTGATAGATGCATCACGGCACTGGCTGAACAGTAAGTACGGAGCCAACAGATAAAATTCTAAACCAGCAGCGGGACGAATTTACCAGGTACTTATTTGTTTAAAGTATGCACCCAAACGAAAATTAATCTGCTTGGGCTGTGCAACAATTTCACCAATCAAATTAAAAAGTGGGTAAGTCTGAGCATCAAGTAAATTAAATTTTGCTATCATCCGGAGTGTATTAACCCCCTCTCCCGTGAGTTCAAAGTCCTGCATGGAAGCCAATTTTCGACCAAGCTGATGATGATGTGAATTTTCGCTGCTGGCGGTGGTGAGCAAATCTCCCAGACCTGCATAGCTGTAAACTGTTTGCGCTTGAGCGCCTAGCGATTGTGCGATGTTGGCAATTTCTGATACCGCAGTTACCATCAGATATCCGCGCATGTTGCCACCTAGCTCAAGCTCCTCCGCGATGCCAAACATAATCGCATACACATTTTTCAGTGCAGCTAACCAACTGCATCCCAGCATGTCTGGCACTTGCTTGCAGATCAGTGTGCTGCTTAGAAATAATTGCCGTATGGTGCTGAAATCATGCATACCAGACAAAGCGACATCGGCAAAAGCATAGTGCCCCAGCAAAATATCCTCGGCAATCATCGGTCCGTACATCACGCCGTAGCTCGACTTGCCCGACAAAACACTGCCTAGTACTTGCGACGCAGTGCGCCCCGATTCATCCAATCCTTTTGCAATGCTCAAACATAGACAGTCGGATGCAAGATGCGCTTCGACTCTACTAACAATTCCAAAATGCGCACGGACAGGCAGGCAGAATAAAATGACCTGTGCTTGAGCCGTTTCTTCTTCCAAATTAATTTTGCTGGCGCGATTCCAAATTCTGACATCGTGCCTTTTCGCCAGCAGAAATTTCATCGCATGTCCCATCTCGCCATAACCTAAAATCAAGACACGCAGCCTCATTTTAACCCCGCACGCTAAAAATTATCCTGATAGCGCACCATAATCGGGTAGCGCCAATCCTTGCCAAAACTGCGATCAGTTACACGCACGCCAACAGGAGATTGACGACGCTTATATTCGTTTCTGCGGATTAAAGTAACGACGCACTGCACATCTGCCTCGGCAAAACCGCGCGCAACAATTTCTGCGATACTTAGATTTTGTTCAACATAACATTCCATGATGCCATCAAGAATATTGTAAGGCGGCAAACTATCCTGATCGGTTTGATCCGGTCTCAATTCCGCGCTGGGCGGACGTGAGATGATGCGCTGCGGAATAACGTGGCCTGAGGTGTTACGATAATTTGACAGGCGCACCACCCAGGTTTTGCTGACATCTTTCAGCACCGCAAAGCCACCGGCCATGTCGCCATACAACGTGCAGTAACCCACCGCGGTTTCAGATTTATTGCCGGTGGTCAACACCAGCGCGCCAAATTTATTAGACAACGCCATCAGTAAATTGCCGCGTATACGCGCTTGTAAATTTTCTTCGGTGGTATCGACTGCACTATCTTTAAATTGCTGGTGCAATATGGCAAGGTGAACATCCAGTGCAGGTTTAATATCGAGTTCATCATAGCGCACACCAAACGTGACAGCCATTTCCCGCGCATCATCCAAGCTAATCTGAGCGGTATAAGGTGACGGCATCATCACCGCATGCACGCGATCTGCACCCAAGGCATCGACTGCAATCGCCAGCGTGAGCGCGGAATCTATGCCGCCGGACAATCCCAACAACACGCCCGGAAAATTATTTTTTGTGACGTAGTCATGCACGCCCAAGCACAGCGCGCGATAAATGCCGGCTTCTGGTGTGAGCGCAGGCACTTGTTCCCCAGCTATAAACTTTCCAGCACTCAATTCAAGCAACCCCAGCGTTTCTTCAAAGGTTGCAAATTGATGCGTCAACGCACCCTCTGCATTCATGGCAAATGAAGCGCCATCAAATACCAATTCATCCTGCCCCCCTACCATGTTGACGTAGGCAATCGCCAAGCCTGTTTCCTGAATACGCTGTTGCACAATTTTGTAGCGCGCAACCTGCTTGTCGAGATGATAGGGCGAGGCGTTCAGCACCAGCAACACTTGCGCACCCGCTTTCCTGGCCTGCATGGCAGTGTGCGGTTGCCAGATATCCGCGCAGATATTCAGCGCAAACCGCACGCCTCCCACCTCAAAAACACAGGGCAGCTTGCCATGTGAAAAATAACGCTCTTCATCAAACACGCTGTAGTTGGGCAAGCTGTGCTTGCAATAAGTGGCAAGAATTTTTCCATCTCGCAGCACCGATGCGGCGTTATAGCGCTTGCCTCCTTCGATATGCGGATGCCCTACCACCACGGTGATTCCATTTATTTTTTTGGCCAATTCATGCAAGGCAGATTTACAAGCTTGATAAAACCCGTCGCGCAACAATAAATCTTCTGGCTGATAACCACACAAACTCATTTCCGGCGTGAGCAACAGACTCGCTCCGGCTTGCTTGGCACGCTCGCTGTAAGAGATGATCCTGGCGGAATTCCCAGCAAGGTCACCTAAGGTGCAATTGATTTGTGCGAACGCAATTTTCATTTTTTATTGGCCTACATTTCTTTTAATGCAGGTGTGTCACTCGTATCCAGATCGCCGCCCACATCAGGCAATGCGGTTGGATGCTCTAAATCAACGCGCTCGATTTTCGCAAATCTATCAGTAATTTTTTTGCTACTGATATGCACTTCCTCCACATCTTTACTGGCCTGGCGAATGTGGTCGGCAAGTTTTTTCATGCGCTCATCAAAGCGCGAAAAATCTTTGCCCAACTTGCCTAACTCATCTTGAATGATGTGTACCTGTTTGCGCGTTTCGGTATCTTTTAGCACGGCACGCGCCGTGTTGAGTACCGCCATCAACGTGGTTGGAGAGACGATCCACACGCGCCGCTTCTGCGCGTATTCCACCAGATCACGATGATGCGCGTGTATCTCGGCAAACACTGCCTCCGCCGGAATAAACATCACTGCGCCATCACTGGTTTCGCCTGGGATAATATATTTGCTGGCAATGTCGTCCACATGACGTTTTACGCCGGCTTTAAACAGCGCAGGACTGGTGCGATCCGCACCTTCAGCAAACATGCCCTCGTAATTTTCTAATGGAAATTTTGAATCTACCGCGACTAGTCCGGTCGGTTCTGGCAGCTTGAGTACACAGTCTACCCGCGTGCCGTTGGAAAAAGTATATTGAAATTCAAACGCCACTTCGGGCAGCAGATTACGCACTAAGCCTTCTAACTGCACCTCACCAAACGCACCGCGTGAACGCTTGTCACCCAACAATTCCTGCAAGCTGACCATGTTGGTAGTGAGGCCATCAATTTTCTTTTGCGCCTCATCAATCGTCGCCAGACGCGACATCACGCTGACAAAAGTTTCATTGGTTTTTTTGAATCCTTCATCCAACCGTTCACTGACCTTGCCGCCGATTTGTTCCAGGCGGCCATCCACTGCTTTAGTCAATGTGTCGATACTGGTGGTGAGTTGCTGCGTAGCATGACGCATGGTGTCTTGAATTAACGTTTGCCCAGCTTTACCTTGTTCAGCCAATGTCTGGTGCAATTTTTCCAACACTTGATTGCGCGTTTGTGCCAGATTTTCGGTTTGCGCCAATTGCAAGGCTTGCATGGCATCGCGAGTGGCGTTCAACTCTTGCGCCACGGAAACACGCAACCGTTCAGCGGCATCCTGCGACGCAGCACTTAATCGGTCGCCCAATTTATTCAAGCCATCATGCAAATCAAGCAACATGGCACGATGCTGCTGCTCCAACACCTGCGCGGTTTGTGTGGTCAACCGATACTGCATAACAATAACTGCAATCACCAGCACCAGCACTATCACGGCAAGGATTAACAGGATTTCCAGCATGGGAGTCCTCTATAAATTCAGGTGTGCGCGTTTTATGCTTCAGGCCGCATGTGCGGGAACAAAATCACATCCCGAATGGAGGCGCTATCAGTCAGCAACATCACCAGCCGATCAATGCCAATGCCTTCGCCAGCGGTCGGTGGCAAGCCGTATTCCAGTGCGCGGATGTAATCGTTATCTTTGAACATCGCCTCTTCATCGCCCGCTTCTTTTTCAGCTACCTGTGCATCAAAGCGTGCTTCCTGATCTTCCGGATCGTTCAATTCAGAGAAACCATTGGCG
>JBEBGP010000328.1:0-8202 GCA_040081045.1 Candidatus Nitrotoga sp. | reverse complement strand
AGATACCTTTTTCCCGGCACCGATCAACTTCATGATCTCGAATTCACGGTCACTCAAGCACGTATGTAACGGTTGATCAGAACTATTGTTGCAATCCTGCAGCAATAATTCGCCAAGTGTGTGGTTGATATATTTTTCGCCTTTAACTACGCACTGGATAGCCTGTACCAATTCATCCGGTGCAGTTTCCTTGGTCAAATAACCGGCAGCACCCATCTTCATCATGCGGACAGCATATTGGCTTTCTTCATACATGCTCAAGATGAGTACTTTGGCATGTTTGTTCTGATCCAATATCTGCTTCAGCGTGTCGCCTCCACCCTTCTCGGGCATCGAGATATCAAGCAGCATGACATCCCATTCTAAAATACGGTTTTGTTTCAGTGCATCGATCCCGTTGCTGGCTTCACCCACCACCTGCATGCCGCCCGCCTCTTCTATGATTCTACGCAGTCCCTGGCGAACAACCGCATGGTCGTCAACAATAAATACTCGGATCATGATACTTCTCCCTCCGAAAGAAAGCGGTCAACATCGTGGCAAATCGTGATTTGTGCAGAACAGATCAATTGGTTTTGCGGTTCAACGGAATATTCACCGACACCCGGGTTCCCCAACCCGGCTTACTTTCAATCGTGGCATTTCCACCACCCATCAGTGCGCGCTCTCTGATGCCGAGCAAACCGAAGGACTGCTTTTTTTTACCCAGATCAAATCCAGTGCCATTGTCCTCTATTTGCAGCATCAAGGAATCGTCTTGAATCGCAAACAGGATATTCGCCGTGCTTGCTTGCGCATGTTTGCTGATGTTATTTAAAGATTCCTGCAGAATCCGGAAAAGTGTGACAGATTGGTTTTCATCAAGCACAAATTCACGTTCCGGAAGAACAACGGTACATCTGATCTCGGTGTCACGCTGGAATCTTTTGACATAATCCTTGATCGCCGCGACCAGACCCTCATCGTCAAGCAGGTTGGGGCGCAAATCAGAAACTACCTGGCGCACGATCCCGATACCATCCGACACCAATTCGGATATGTGAGTCACCTCGGTATCAAGTTGCAACATACCTTCCGGTAAGTTGGATGCCAGCCAGGCTACCCGCATTTTCAGTGCGGCCAATGTTGCCCCCATTTCATCATGCAAATTGCGTGCGATTTGCAACCGTTCTTCCGCCCTGACATTTTCAAGATGCATGGCAAGTCGTTGCAGTTCTTTATAGGACGCACTAAGCTCGGTTTCTGACAGCTTCAAAGCCGAAATATCGACTCCAATAACCAGTGTGTTGACTGATCCGTCGGCCTGAAGCATAGGCCGCTTTACTACGATGTACCAATGTTGATTGCCATCCGGTAATAATGCACTTTCAGTCGACACCACATCTTGATTGCTCGTGATTTCATCACAACCTGCGGTGAAAAATCCCGGAACCTGGTGCGGATAGGAGTTAATTCCACTACAGGTTCTGCCAATCAGACTTTGTATGGGCATGCCGCATAGATTTGCTGTCGCCTGGTTTGCCAACAGAAATTTGCCGGCTGCATCTTTAACAAATATTATGTTGGGATCCAGATCGATAACCTGCCACATCAGGTTTTTCTGCTTGCGCAATTCCATTTCGGCAAATTTACGTTTGGCTATGTTCCGTGCGATGGCAACAAATAAACCCGCATTGCCCTCCTCCTGTATGAATTGTATTTGCACCTCCGCTGGAAAAATTCTTCCGTCCAATCGTTGAAGTATGGTTTCAAAACACCGCGTTAGCTTTTTACCGCTAACAAGGGGTGCAAGAAATGCGCGGCATTCCATTTCGGATATCATCGGCACGATATTCATTGGCGTCATCCGGAGCATCATTTCAGGGTCATAACCAGTGGCCTTAATTGCGCCCTCATTCGCATACATGAATTGCAGTGTGTCGGGTGCGAAGGCAACAATCATGTCATGAGTACTGTCTAAAATACGGCGTGAATAAAGCTCTCTGATTTTGGCCTGATGGCTATCGGCAATGTCCCTGTTTATCCCATATTTCTTTTTTTGTTCGTTCATGGATAAATCTCCACCCGATGTATCTGCCTTTTCTGGCAAGGAATTGCGTTGTAATTTTCGCCCTGTATCAGTCAGATAGGTGTCCCGGAAAAATATTACACAAGGGTACATTCGTTCCCGGCAGACAAAAAATTATGGGTAGCTTGCCGAAGAATTTCATTTTATTTCTGCTGATAACTGGTTCGACGCACGGCGTGCCGCAAGACTACCTTGCCATATTCATCAATGCCGCGCACAGAGCAAACCTTCCTGGCAAGATCAAGACCTGCAATCATAGTCTTTGTAATGTACCCCTCGGTTAAGTTGATGTTTGAACGGATAATCAACATAACACCTGCAAGTAACACAGCCTCACCGTTGTGTTTTTGGAACACGAAAGCCCCTTACATCCGCCGGAATACATATGGGAGAATACTATGGCATCACCGCAGATAATTGCAAGAACAGAATCAGAAGAGCCGCCGATGCGCCAGGCTGTTTTGACGGGCGCAGATCATGCGCTAGCTGTAGCCGGGAAAAATCTTTTGGTGAGCTTGGCACTTCTACGGGAGGCTGCATTGGCAAGAATCCATGGTAACTTTACCTCATCAACCAGAGAGGCCGTACATTGCCATGCTTGAAACTTTATTAGCTGTTGTTTCACTTGCTGCTTTAATCATGCTGGTCAGAAGCGCTTACCGGCGAGTAGCCCAACCGGTTGCCTTACCCAATCCTGTTTTAGTGCAACATGAAGGTGAATATAACGCAGTGTTCGCGCCACATTTGAATACTGCGCAGCCGCTTATCGAAAGTTTTATACACACGTTACGCACCCAGTTGAACGTTGTTAGATTTGATGCCGGCAAAAACAGCTCCACTTTGTATTTTAAAATTTATGACCAGGAAACCACCGCACACCGGCGTAAATTCTATTTGCTGGCAATTACTCTACGCAGCGGCATGCTCTATTTTCAGGCGGTCTCACCGCATGCGCGGGATAGTAATGACGAAGGCCGTCTCCTGAAAACCGTGCAGGAAGCATCATCCCGCACCCTGGTAAACGTCCCCAGCCACGGCACTTATTATGCTGAAATGGATGGCGAGATCATTACCGCGCTCACCACCGCCGCTCAAAATCAAGCCATAGTTGCGCATCCCCTGACTACCCACCCGAACGCGAATACAGCAATTGCGGCATGATGGTTGTTCCATTGCCCTGGAATACAAATCCATCCAGAAATGGGAGCAATCAAACAATCAAGACTACAAAATTTTTGCCGTTGTTAAATTTGGCAAATGCAAACAGGGGGTGTAACGGAAAGAAGTAAAAACTATGGCACAGTCTGACCGGCAGGATTGGAAGGCGGTATACGGGTTGGATTCAAGATCGCCAGCTTGATGAGCATTGTTCCGTTGCGGGTGCAGCCAGCGATCTTTCTTTAGCACCGGGTAGCGCGTTAATAATGGTATCACCAACTTCTGCCTCATCCATGTCGGTGTCCAATTTTACGATACCTCCGTCATGTTGCCGATGATCGGCTCGCGGCGGGAAGCATTGGCCCAATCTGCTGACAGTTCCCAGTTGCTATATCCGGCGCTTTCCCCGGAATAGGCGGCTGCATCTGTATGTCCAGACAGGCTTATTTTGTTGGGTACTTCATTCTTATAACTTTAATTTTTTTAGAAGTACCCTAAATTTAGGGTTGCGTGCTGCCTGCTTCAGCCTTGACTGGGAGTTGTCCGGGCACGGCTGTAACCAGACGTTTCATTTCGTCGTCGCTGACCGGTACGGCAACAAATGTTTCTCCTGCCTGTTGCATGGGCTTTAAATCGACAATCGCGCCGGTCGGTAAATTCTCGCCGTTGTCCACTTTCCCTTTGACTGCATACAACACCCAGTTGGGTC
The DNA here is from genome assembly GCA_040081045.1 of Candidatus Nitrotoga sp. GTDB lineage: Bacteria > Pseudomonadota > Gammaproteobacteria > Burkholderiales > Gallionellaceae > Nitrotoga. The sequence goes on along the minus strand of JBEBGP010000328.1, from coordinate 4,267 downwards.
CTTCCAGTGACAGCACCATATAGGACGCATCTGATACCGCGAGTACCGTTTGTGCGCTGAGTTGTGATAGGGTGCCATAACCCAACACCAAACCGGAACCCAATTCATAACCGACAGGCACCACCACTGCTTTGGCCAATTCATAAGTACCCAACGTCGTGCCCGCCACGACAGATGTGGCAGAGCCTCCCACCAGTACAGTGCCCGCTGCAACATTCCCACCCACCTGTGTCACACCTTCTCCTGCAACACCAGCCGTTGCTACTCCAGCACCGACAACTGCCGCGCCTGCTCCTGCAACTACCCCCACGGTACTGCCTCCTGCAGCAACACCTATCGAAGAAAGCGGTGCGCCCACATATTGCACAGTCTTGCCCGTCAGGTAACCGCCGCCTGCGGTTACGGCGGCTGTGGTTTTGCCTGCGCCAAATGTGCCGGCAGTCGCCACCGATCCTGCTGCCAACTCACCGCCCGCAAGCGCTTGTCCGCCAACCAGTTCCACTGCGCTGAATAGACCGACCAGTGCCGCAGTTGCGGTGGGTGCAGTCACGTCATAGACCGAAGCTGCACTATTCCAGGTAACCTGCACTGCCACATTAGCTACAGCCACGCCTTCTTTCACAGTAACCAGTGCAGGAAAAGCCACCGCATTGACGGTGACATAACCGAGCGAAGCACCTGCCAATTTTCCCACTGGTTTGATGGTCGCATCCCAGAAGATTCCCTGCAGCACCCAGCGAATGGATTTCAGTACCCCGAACGTACTTTTATCCTGTTGAAAGTCCCTGTCTGCCGCGCTGAACGAATCTCCGATATCCTTCGTATAATTACCTGCTGTCCCGACAATGATGTCAGACATCTTGCCGGATTGTTCTGAACGCCAATCATTGGAGCTCCGAAAGGCATCCGCAAATTTGCCTAGCGATGCACTTTCTTTTACCGTGCTGACACGCTGCCCGAATTTTTCGGGAACAGCCGCATAGCCTTTGACGAAGCGTTCGGCGGCAAACGAGGCATGTTTGCCCGCAGCAGCCTTGCTGGCTTCGGAAGTCGATTCTGCCAAGGCTAGTGTTCCCGCAAATATTTTCTTGGAAACATCGGTGGTTCCTGTGCTGATATTTCCCCCGACAGCCAGAGAGTCATCCGCCAGCTTTTCGCCGAACTGTGAGGTTTCAGTAAATGCCTTGCGGGAATAAGTGACCGAGGCACCGACCCTTTCGCTGATTATCCCCGGTGACGCGCCGACCATGCGCGCACCATAGCGTGTGACTCCACGGGCACTACCGGCTACTGCTGAGGTGCCTTGATGTATGGCCTGAGCCGCAGACGCGGATTTTTCCACGCCAGCTTGTGTAAAGCTCACCGACTCGCGCGCATGTTTGATGGATTCCTTGAATGATTGGCTCGCACGCATACCCGCCATTTCCGCAGCCAGCTCTATTGTGCTGGGGCCGGGAGGGATAATGTGGATGGTGGTCATCGGCACTTCAAAGGCACCGTTGTTGTATAGTGTGGCATGTCCTTCCGCCGCCAGCTTCTTGGTATTCTGCAAGGGATCTTGCTGACCGGGTTGCGCGCAGGCAGATAATGCTCCGCACATCAACATCAGTTTAATATGTTTCGCACTCATGGCCGTCCTTCTTCGCGCAAATCATCAGGTAATTTTTCCAATACCCTCTGCACCACTTCGGGATCGTCGCTGATGATTTGTGTTTGCACGCCCGGTTGCTTGCTCAGGGCATTCAGATCAACCACGCTGCCTACCGGCAGACTTTGCACCGGCAGGTTGCCTTTTTCGCCGCTCTTGTCTGACCACTGCACTTCGCCTTTTACCGAAGCCACGACCAGACGTGGGCCGTCATAAGCCAGAAACACGACGCCATCCATCGCCCCCAACAGTATCTGGGTGGGCAGAGCGGTGAGCGCGTTGTATCCGAGCACGATGCCGGATCGTGCCTGGTTCATCGTCACTTTGGTGACGCCCTTGATCAGGTCGTAACTCACTTGCGCGGCATACATGCCGGTGTCGGCAGCGCCGACTGCAACTGTCTTGCCTGCGCCTATTACCGGAGTCGCTGCGGTTACGGCAACCTGGTTGACTGCGCCCACAGCACCGCCGATTGCAGCGGTGACTGGTATGGCACTGTATGACAGCATAGAGAGTCCGGTCAGCAATCCACCCTCAACGGTGGGCGACACCAGCTTGACGCCCATGGACGTGGTGTAATATAGGCTGAGACCGGTCGATTGAATTGTGCGACCACTGACGACGAACAACTTGGTAACAGGCAGAAATACGAAATTCGTAACACCCTTGGTCGTGGCTTCTGCACCTTGTACTACGGTGCGTGAAGCAGGTTTGACCACACCGGAATAAAGTGCCTTGATGTGACCCGCAATGATGTCGAACAAACCGGACAGGGAATTGCCGCGTGTTCCGGATTGCACGTATGACCGATTGAAATCTGCACGTGCTTCACCAAACGCATCACCCCAGCGTCCTTCGATGTGCGTGGATATCGACGCTTTGGCTTTATCGGTGAGTTCATCCAGATTGCTGAAATCGTTTTGCAGATGCTTGTACCAATCGCCTGGCACTGCCGAGAGCGCCTGCCTGTCTTCTGCCGTGCGTTGTGTCAGCGTCATGTTGCCCTTGACGAAATGCTCCCACGCAGAGTTGAGTTTGCTTGAACCATAGTCCCACTCGGTTTTTACCAAAATTGAGGTCAAGGCCAATTCCTTCTTGCTGAGTTCTGTTCCGCCCTTAAATATCTCAGCGCCAGTTTGTACGCCACCCTTGCCAGCCTCTTTCAGATTTTTCCCGAACTCTGTGCTGTGTCTACCCGTACCTGCGACTGCCTGTGACATCGCCTGCCCGGAAGAGGTGATGGAGTGTTCCTTGGCATAGTTAAAAGCTTTTTCGGTGGAGCTGACCACGAACCAGCCCTCGCGATAAAGCGATTGATGTCCGCGCAGGTTTTTTTCGGTGATTGGGATGATCTCGGCGACAGATTGCTTGGTGGTTGCATTCTGGGCCGAAGTTTCCTGGGCAGGCGATTCATCGGCGCAGGCCATGCCGCAAACAGATATGCCAAGGACAAAAACATAGTATCTGAAGAATAACATGGTGACCTTCACCGACTAAGTGCTCGGGAGTGTAGCAGGAGCCATCGGGAAATAATAGCGGAGGTGTCAGACAGGATAACCACTACAGGCTTTTCGGATACGTTGCGTTTTGGAATCGGGCTCATCATGCCCATCACTGGATATAATTTTGCTCATTACCCATAATTATCCTTCGACTTTTATGAAACAGCCCATCATCGGCACACCGCTCCATTTTTCAGCCATCAAAGTCATGCTGCCCGGCAGCGGTGAGCTAGGCAAAGAGGTCATTATCGCGCTGCAACGTCTGGGTGTGGAAACCATCGCAGTGGATCGTTATGCCGATGCACCCGGTCACCAGGTCGCGCATCGCGCCCACGTGATCAACATGGCGGAGTGCCGGAGATCGAAACCATCGCTACCTACATGCGGAACAGATTGAACGCGAAGGTCTGGCGTGTGATCCTGAGATGCGCCAGACCAGAAAGGGCAACCAATGGCATTTCGGCATAAAGGTTTACATTGGTGTGTACAGCAAGACTGGCCTCATCCACAACGCGAGCATTACTTTTCTCAACGTGCATGACAGTCAAAAGTCGAGCACTCGTTCCGACCATTGAAGAACATCTTTGGTTTCGCCAAGGTGCGTTATTCCAATTCTAGATAGAAACAGAATTAATTATCCATTCCCATCCGGCAATGCTGCGCATGCATTCCGGATTTAATTCAAAACTTTTCAAAGCGCTTCCAAGATGTGCTTCAAGTGCATCAAGCGTGTCGAACGCGCGGTTGTGGAAGAATTTTTCACGCAGTTCGTCCCAAATATGCTCCTGCGGGTTGAGTTCAGGCGCATAGGGCGGCAGGAATACCGTGCGCACATTCTCCGCCAATTTGATTTCCTGACTTCTGTGCCAGCCCGCTCCATCCATCACCATAACCACATTCTCGTGCCGATAACGCGCCGCGATTTCATCCAGAAACAACTGCATGCAATGCCCGTTAACCTGCGGCAGAATCAGCGAATCAAATCGCCCATCTACCGGGCTGATCGCGCCATAGGCATAGGTGTATTCTTGCGTCACCATGGCACTTACCATCGGCCTGTGCGGCTTCGACCAGCAGCGCCAGCGCCGCCTTCGCGTCGTGGTTGGTCGCGTATCCC
>JBEBGP010000229.1:0-2098 GCA_040081045.1 Candidatus Nitrotoga sp. | reverse complement strand
GCACTGGGTTTGGCGCGAAAGCGGAAGACTTGTCGTTCGGGGAATTCCTGCCGGATTTCATCGCGTACATCTTTTTTGAAGCGGCGCTCAAACAGGTGCTCGACATCTTCTTTCGTATAGTCCGATTTGCGCGGCAGGATGGTCGGGTCGAGCATGCGCATCAGGCTGGCGAAGCTTTCTTTATCACCATTGTGCGGCGTGGCGGTGAGCAGGATCAGTGCGTCCGAACGATGCGCCAAGAGTGAAGCCAATTTATTTGTGAGGGTTCGGTTGCCTTTATAGGAAACGTTGTGTGCTTCATCAATGACGATGATGTCCCAGTACGCGGTCTCCAGATAATGCCGATATTCGGTGTCACGCTTGAGCGTATCTACCGAGATGATGGTTTTGTCGTGGTAGTGAAAAGGGTTGTGGTTAGTCGGCAATTGCCGCCGGATGCGCTGAATGCCCGCTGAATCGAGCCGCGTCAGCGGAATCGAAAAGCGCGACCAGAATTCCTTTTGGAACTGCTGCATCATGCTCTTGGTGGTGACCACCAAAATGCGCCGCCCCTTACCGCGACGCATCAATTCCGAAACCAATATCCCCGCCTCCAGCGTTTTTCCCAGCCCCACCGAATCTGCAATCAAAAAACGCGGGCGCAGTTGCTGCAAGACACGATGCGTGGGGGTCAACTGAAACGGCAAAATATCCATCGCGCCACGGTGCCCCAGCGCAATGGCGGCATCTGTCGGCACGGTCTGGCGCAGCCGCGCCTCAAGATAAAGCAGGCTGGACATATAACGCGGGGATGCATCGCCAACCAGCTCGGTTTCCCTCGGATCGAGCACTTTCACGGCATCAATCTGAGTCAGGAAAATCGCTTCGCGATGACGCACCAATTCCGATACGCCCAAGCATTCGATCTGATGTCCGCCCATGTCGCATTGCTCGACATTGCGGACGATCCATTCTTCGTTGCGAATTAGGACGCGTGCGCCGGGGGCTGGCGGCATGTTGCTCATCTATAACTCCACGAAGCCAAGACGAGGCATATCCTGCACAAACGGATTGATCGCTGTTCCGCCCTTCATTGCAAAAATTTCATTTTTGAAAATGTCCGGCACAACTCGCAACAAGAGTCGCACGGTGTCGATATAGGCTTGGTCAATCATTTGGCAAACTTAATAATGTGCCATATTTTGAACTCATGGTGCAATATTACGGCTAGTTTTTATTGTTCGCAAGAAATTCCAGCCACAAAATACAAATTATTTAACCATGGGTTAAATAATTGGGTATCGGTCACACACGCGAACACGGATAGGCTGGCTTAATGTAAGCGTGGAGAAATTTTCCCTTAGAGTCCGAAGCCATGAGCTGCTGATAAATCATCTCTGGGACATTGTAGTACTGATAGACCCCACCGTTCTTAAACTCGACTTCCAGTGTGCTACTCGTCGGTTCGTGGCCGATGGAAAGTACCGTAGATGAAGTCACCATTTCAGGGGATCTTGTACGAGACCTGTTTTTTTGAATCCGCCCACTATTTCACGAACATTTTCATCGTCGTCATCGCCACCCAGCCGTACATCAACACACCCAAAATATATTCACGGGAATCGCCGGTACATAGTTTGAGTGGTGAAACAAACCGTCTTTTGCTCGGCCATAAAAGTGGTACGCCAGAGTTGGTCAACCAGTCACCCAGCAAATGCGATAAATATCATGCCGCGAAACCAATCACCATCGGAATGGTAATCCCTCTGTCCCAATCGGCCTGATTTAATATCCACCACATCAGCCAAGAAACCCCTACAACCGCAATTAAGCTGTGCGTGATACCCCTATGCCCAAAAATTGCAGAAATGGGCAGGGAGAGCGGTAAAACGCGACTCCCAAATGCACTCTTGGGATGATCAATATCGGGCAAGTAGACTCCCATCACTCCGCCCGACAGTATCAGCAGTGATTGACCGTGCCAGCGTGCAAGTATTGAGCTACCAACAAAGCTACTGTTGCCCCGCTGCAGCATGGGTGAAGGCCATCATGCTCTTAAATCCGCTTCTGCAAGTTGCCCAGCCAGATCCAGCCGGATAGGCCAACCGCGATAATTGAC
>JBEBGP010000317.1:0-2102 GCA_040081045.1 Candidatus Nitrotoga sp. | reverse complement strand
TTGCCCTTTATGACGGAAACCTGCACGCTCTCAACACTTACTTTAAACAATAATTCAACTGCTGCTTTAATTTCCGGCTTGGTTGCATCAGGCATCACGCGAAACACAACCTGATTGCGTTTCTCAGCAACATAGGTGGATTTCTCAGAGATAAGCGGCGCGCGCAAGATATTTAACAAGCGCTCTTGACTAAATGTACGCACAGGTTTAACTACGTTCTGCCCAACTTGAGTCTTTTGATTGCTCATGCCAGCATCTCCTCGATCTTTGCCATTGCACCGCGAGTTACCAACACCTTGGAGAAGTGCACCAAACTAACGGGATCTGCTTGCTGAACTTCCAGCACTAAAAGATTAGGCAGGTTTCTCGATGACAAATATAAATTTTCATCAAAATTATCAGTCACTACCAGTACGCGCTCGGCACCCAAACCCATCACCTTAAGTTTATCAGCCAACAGTTTGGTTTTAGGGGCAGCAAGAGTTAAACTTTCCACGACCAATAAACGATTCTCACGCACCAGCTGGGAGAATATAGATGCCAATGCAGCGCGATACATCTTGCGGTTGGTTTTCTGGGTGTAATTTTCGTCTGGACTATTGGGGAATATTTTACCGCCCCCGCGCCACAACGGGCTGGAAGCCATGCCTGCGCGAGCGCGCCCGGTACCCTTCTGCGCCCACGGCTTGCGTGTGCTTTTTGCAATTTCACTCCGACCCTTCTGCTTGCTATTGCCAGAACGCGCGTTGGCTTGATAAGCAGTGACTACCTGATGAATCAGTGCCTCGTTATAATCACGCCCAAATAGATCATCAGATGCAACAAGGTCGGCAGTCGGTTGACCGCTGTCGTTTATAACCTTCAGTTCCATTATGCACCCACCTTTACAGCAGGGTGAACAAGAACATCACCGCCCTTGCAACCCGGAACTGCGCCCATGACCAGCAGTAACTGCCGCTCCACATCAATACGGACGACTTTTAAATTTTGCACGGTGCGTTGCACATCACCCAAATGTCCAGTCATGCGCTTCCCTGGAAATACACGACCAGGGTCTTGCGCCATACCGATTGAACCAGGGACATTATGCGATTTAGAATTACCATGTGAGGCACGACCAGAACTGAAATTATGGCGCTTGATAACGCCCGCATAACCCTTGCCGATAGTTACACCAGTCACATCAACTTTCTGGCCTACCTTGAAAATATCCACGCCAATTACACCGCCAGTCTTAAAGGAAGATAATTCTTCCGGTGCAGTGGTAAATTCACGCAATACACTGCCCGCCAATACACCCGCCTTGGCAAAGTGTCCTGCAGCCGGCTTGGTTACCCGGCTTGCACGTCGAGTACCAAACGCGACCTGAACCGATGAATACCCATCAGTACTGGGGGATTTAATTTGAGTGATTCGGTTGTTTGACACATCCAACACGGTTACCGGCAACGAAACACCATCTTCGGTAAAAATGCGGGTCATGCCAACCTTACGGCCAACAAGTCCAATGCTCATCGTTATTTCCTTATTTATTTTAAGGGGCTGACTTCAATTGGCCAGCCGATTTTTTTACTACAATTTTAATGCCACGCCTTACTGCAACTTAATCACCACATCTACACCCGCTGGCAAATCCAGCTTCATCAGCGCATCTACTGTTTTTTCAGTAGGGTCGACAATATCCATCATGCGCAGATGCGTGCGAATCTCAAACTGATCGCGAGATGTTTTATTTACATGCGGCGAGCGCAAAATATCAAAACGCTCAATCTTGGTCGGCAATGGGATAGGGCCTTTAACTACGGCACCAGTGCGCTTTGCGGTTTCCACAATGCGCGACGCGGACTGATCGATCAAACGATAATCAAAAGCTTTAAGGCGAATGCGAATATTCTGACTTTTCATAATTCATACTTGGCTTCTTATGGCACCAGCATCCCAGTTAAACAGCCCGTCATTGTACAACAAGGCCGTGCATCATTGCATGTATTTACTAAATATTATTATTCAATAACCTTGGCTACCACACCCGCACCCACTGTACGGCCCCCTTCACGTATCGCAAAGCGCAAACCCTCTTCCATTGCCACAGGCGCAATCAG
>JBEBGP010000206.1:0-2105 GCA_040081045.1 Candidatus Nitrotoga sp. | reverse complement strand
TTTGGCACGCTGCACACCAGCTCTGCCGCCAAAACTATTGACCGTATTATTGATGTGTTTCCGGCCGATGAAAAAGAAATGGTGCGCGCCATGCTTTCTGAATCCTTGCGCGCAGTGATCTCGCAAACCCTGCTTAAAACCAAGGATGGTGCAAGCCGCGTTGCCGCGCATGAAATTATGATTTGCACACCCGCGATTCGGAATTTGATACGCGAAGCCAAAGTGCCGCAAATGTATTCTGCGATCCAGACTGGCGGCGCTATCGGTATGCAAACGCTGGATCAATGTCTGCAGGAATTAGTTAAGCGTAATATTGTTTCTTCCGCCGAGGCGCGTTCCAAAGCTGCCAACAAAGACACATTCCCCGGCTAATTTTTAGGGAACCTCTGATTAAGTCCTCCATGAACCGCATTGCTGGCAAAATCGCGATGATCGCTAGGCGCACGACGAAGGTCGTAGCCCGGACTACGATGCCGAGGAGCGCAACGTCGCGAGCGCGAGATTTTTCCGCAACCCTCACGGACACTGGTTTTGCGGGCGGCCTGTCGCGTTGTGCTCGTTGCGAAGGGGATCGACCTTTCGCTTCCTCGCACGCCTTGCATCCCATCCCGCAAAACCGAGTGTGCGGTCATGCGGGACTTAATCAGAGGTTCCCCAAGCTAATTTATCCCCCGTATATTTCAGGAGTGAACAATGGAAAGAGATCAGGCTACCGAGCTAGTACATAATTTACTGCGCGGCATGATTGCAAAAAAAGCCTCCGACCTATTCATCACGGTTGGCTTCCCGCCCGCGTTTAAAATAGATGGGAGGTTGGTACCCGTGTCCAACCAGGTGCTGTCTCCCACGCACACTATGGAGCTGGCACATAGCGTGATGAACGACCGCCAATCCGCCGAATTTGAATCAACGCATGAGTGCAATTTCGCGATCAGCCCCACAGGAATCGGGCGTTTTCGGGTGAATGTGTTCATGCAGCAGCAACGAATCGGCATGGTGCTGCGTACCATTACTACTCAGATTCCTGATTTGGACGCGATGGGTCTGCCGTCGGTATTGAAAGATATCGTGATGACCAAACGCGGATTGGTGATACTGGTTGGCGGCACCGGCTCGGGTAAATCAACCACGCTCGCAGCCATGCTGGGACACCGCAACAAAAATAGTTATGGTCACATCATTACCATCGAAGATCCGGTCGAGTACGTGCATGAGCATATTAATTGCCTGATCACTCATCGTGAAGTCGGTGTGGACACCGATTCATGGCATGTCGCGTTGAAGAACACTTTGCGTCAGGCACCCGATGTCATTCTTATCGGCGAAATTCGCGACCATGAAACTATGGAGCACGCCGTGGCTTTTGCTGAGACAGGTCACCTGTGTCTGGCTACATTGCATGCTAACAGTGCCAATCAGGCCTTGGATCGCATCATTAATTTTTTCCCTGAAGAGCGTCGCATACAGCTATTGATGGATTTATCACTGAATATAAAGGCACTCATCTCTCAGCGGCTGATTCCAAACAAAACCGGCAATGGTCGCGCAGCCGCAATTGAAATCATGCTCAATTCACCGCTGATCTCCGATCTTATTTTTAAAGGCGAGGTGAATAACATTAAAGCTGTCATGTCGAGATCGCGCGAATTGGGTATGCAAACATTCGACCAGGCTTTGTTTGATTTATATGAGCTAGGCAAAATAAGTTTCGAGGAAGCACTAAAAAATGCAGACTCGGTCAATGATCTACGTTTGAGAATTAAACTGGAAAGCCAGTCTTCCAAAGACAGGGATGTGATGTCGGGGACAGATCATTTGCAGATGACATAATAAGTTAACCGCAGTAAATAATGGCAGAGCATTGATTGAAAGTGGTGACCAAGGTGGCGTGTTGATGGATTTTATTTTTTGGTCTCAGGCTTCCTGAGGCCCCTGCAAAGCATAGAAGATTAATGAGGGTACCTGAGCCTCTTAAATTATGCGCCGCTGCACATCGGCGCATCTGTGACTACTAGATCTCCGCGCGTTCTTTACGATTTCCCCCCGTTACCATTTTGTATTCAAATAAGCGGCATTCGATCGCGCCGTTAAACAGCGGTGTGCGA
>JBEBGP010000135.1:0-2106 GCA_040081045.1 Candidatus Nitrotoga sp. | reverse complement strand
TTACGACGTTGCCAACCAATTGAAGTACGGACAGACCGGATCACCGCGCACGACCTTCATCTACGACCCCAACGGGAACCAGCAGATCGAGATTCCGGCCGCAGGAAACCGCACAACCACGACGTGGAACTACGAAAATCAGCCAACGCTGTACCGGCTTCCGTCAGGTGGTCGAGTGACAATGCTCTACAACGCAGACAATCGCCGCGTCGAGAAACAGGAACCATGAGATGGTAACTATCACCAAGTATGTCTGGGACACGGTTTCAGACTGTGTGCTTTCAGAGTTAGACGAGAACAACGCCGTGAAAGCGGTTTACACGAACGAACCGCAGCAATACGGCGGCGTGCTCAGTCAGCGAAGAGGCACCACTTCGCACTACCATCACCACGACGCCCTCGGTTCAACTCGATTCTTGACCGACAGCTCCGGCAACGTCACCGACACCTACCTCCACGACGCTTGGGGAAACGAAGTCGCGTCGACCGGCAGCACCGTGAACCCATTCAAATGGGTCGGCAAATACGGTTACTACACCGACAACAGCACTGGGCAGGTTTACGTTAGGGCGAGGATGTACCAGCCGACAGTGGCACGATGGGTAAGTATGGATCCGATATTCCCAGTGGGATTATTGTACACATACTGCGACCAGACGCCGAATTCTTGGCTTGATCCATCAGGACTATTTCCCTCAGCGTCGTATGCACAGGATGATTCATTAATCAGCTTGCCAGGCCTTGGAAGCCACGGCGGGAATCCTCCATGTGGCAAGGGCCCCGCGATATCCGCAGGATCGGCAAAAGATGGCTATTGCTTTCTGGAACACGGAAACATCCCGGTGGGTTCATGGAAAACAGTGCTGGCGACAGCAGTTGACGGTTTTGAAACACAACAGGGCTACGTCCAACTCCATACGGGAATGTGCGTATTCGAAAGAAAAGTAGTATCTTGTTATAAGTGCAATGTGTGTTGTTCACCATTACTTGCTCCGCCAAACTGGGCAACTGCCTCTGATCTAGGGAGCATTACAGAACGTGCTACATACACCTTTCATATTGATCAGGTGTTTGTAATCCGGGACACAAAGATTGATTGGGTGCCCGATTGGTATGAGGCACTTAGAATCTACATGGAACTGATAGGTGGGCCCGAGTTGCCGGATCTCTCTATCTCTGTATTCAGAATAAGGGACAAAAAACTGCAAAGCTACCTTGATGGACAATGTGACATTAAAGACCCTATGCTGATTTCTGTAAACTACACGCCAGCACCGGACCCACCAAAACTTTTCCAGTGTAAGTAAGTAGGGCATAAATGTAGTTGCGCTTGAGCGTAGCCATCGCCCCGTTGAATGAATTGCAGTAAAATAGTCACCGTTTAATGTTCATGGACGCACCGAAATACAGGAATTAACGACGGGGCGAGGCGATATATGCCGGACCAGGTGATGTGTGCTTATATGGGAGTTTACTATGTATGGCATTAAACCCTTGAGTTGAAGATGTTCCTTTCGGCCCGCATTTTTAGAGTGCACTCTCAATCCTTGACGACATATCGACTGCGGCTGAATAACAATGATACAGAGGGAAGACCATTCACCTAAGAGCTACACGCCAGTTATTTGCTGCGCAGCGATAGTCTGCTTGGGTTGCTGCATGTTCGCAATCTTCACTTCTTCCGGCCTGCATCAACTTACAGAATCGGGTCAGCTGGACTTAATCTCGAAGGTTGAATTAGTCGACGATTCTGCAGATGGGATGCTGGCCGGTCGTTCCGCCATTCGAGCTGGAACTGTCCGAGCAAATAATCGAATGGGATTCGATGTTCGTTCCGTGCGAGTTAAAGCCGAAATGATTGGCAAACGCCTGCCGAAATGGCTTTCATCGTTTGTGGGTAGCTATCAACCTAGTTTTCTGAGAGTTGAAAACTGCATTATGACAGATCAAGAGGTTAGTGGTTTAGTGCAACAGCCCTGTATCAAAAACGTGCATTTCAGGGGATGCATTGTACTCACAGGAGATACACCGACAACGCTGAAGTTCGCTGCTCAGGAGTCGATTACATTTGTTGAATGTGAATTCATCACTTCGGCAGAGATTCAT
>JBEBGP010000335.1:0-2107 GCA_040081045.1 Candidatus Nitrotoga sp. | reverse complement strand
CTTGATTAAAGCGATGAATTTTAACTATGAACTACCCTAGTATTTTTGATGTAATTGTAGTGGGTGGCGGCCATGCCGGGACAGAGGCTGCGTTAGCGGCTGCGCGCATGGGGCAAAAAACTTTGCTGCTAACTCATAATATCGAAACGCTAGGCCAAATGTCATGTAATCCTAGCATCGGTGGTATTGGTAAAGGTCATTTGGTTAAAGAAATCGATGCGCTGGGCGGCGCGATGGCAGCAGCGACTGATGAAGCTGGCATACAATTTCGCATTTTAAATTCCAGTAAAGGCCCAGCTGTACGTGCTACAAGGGCGCAAGCAGACCGTGTGCTCTATAAGGCTGCCATTAGAAAGCGTTTAGAAAACCAACCGAATTTATGGCTGTTCCAGCAAGCGGTTGATGACATTGTTTTGGATGGCGAACGCGTAGCGGGTGTAGTAACACAAATCGGCTTGCGCTTCAGTGCTAAAAGTGTGGTGCTGACGGCAGGCACGTTTTTAGGCGGTTTGATTCATGTAGGTTTGCAAAATTATAGCGCTGGCCGCGCGGGTGACCCGCCAGCAATCAGTTTGGCAGCACGATTGCGCGAGCTGAATTTGCCCGCAGGCCGCTTAAAAACAGGTACGCCGCCGCGCATTGATGGTCGTTCGATTAATTACAGCGTGATGCAAGAACAGCCAGGCGATAATCCTGTGCCAGTATTTTCATTTTTAGGAAATGCTGCGCAGCATCCTGCGCAAATGCCCTGCTGGATTACACATACCAATGAACGCACGCATGACATTATCCGCAGTGGTTTGGACCGCTCACCCATGTACCCGGGTGTTATTGAAGGAGTTGGACCACGTTACTGCCCGAGTGTTGAAGATAAAATCCACCGCTTTGCCGACAAAGAATCACACCAGATATTCTTAGAGCCGGAAGGTTTAACGACTAACGAAATTTATCCCAACGGCATTTCCACTAGTTTACCGTTTGATATTCAGCTAGCATTGGTGCGCTCAATCAGTGGCTTGGAAGGCGCATATATATTGCGTCCTGGCTATGCCATTGAATATGATTATTATGACCCGCGTGCTCTAAAAAGCAGCTTAGAAACCAAGGCGATTCAAGGTTTGTTTTTTGCTGGGCAAATTAACGGCACAACAGGTTACGAAGAAGCAGCGGCACAAGGCCTGTTGGCGGGTGCGAATGCATCGCTTTATGTGCAAGAAAAAGATAGTTGGTGCCCTGCTCGTGATGAGGCATATCTAGGCGTATTGGTAGATGATTTAATTACATCGGGCGTGACTGAGCCTTATCGTATGTTTACAAGCCGTGCTGAATACCGTCTACAGCTTAGAGAAGACAATGCGGATATGCGTTTAACTGCTAAAGGCCGCGAATTGGGCTTGGTGGACGATGTGCGCTGGGAAGCGTTTAGCCGTAAGCAAGAAGCGGTGGCGCGTGAGCAGGAGCGTTTGAGAAGAACATTTGTGCAGCCAGCTTTAGAAAATGTTTCACGTGAAACACAAGAGGCGGTATTGGGCAAGGTACTTGATCATGAATATAGCTTGTTTGAATTGTTGCGCCGGCCTGAAGTGGGCTACGATGCGCTACAACGCTTAATGCCAGACCCAGAAGAATTAGGCGCCGAAACCTTGAGTAATGAAGTAAAAGAACAGGTAGAGATTGCGGCCAAGTATCAAGGCTACATTACGCGCCAGCAAGAAGAGATTGCTAAACAAAAAGACAGCGAAAATGTTAAGTTGGCAGATATCGATTATGCTGATATACATGGATTAAGCATAGAGGCTCGACAAAAGTTAATCATGCACAAGCCTGAAACCATCGGCCAAGCCAGCCGTGTCTCAGGAATTACGCCAGCCACTATTTCATTGTTGTTGGTGTACTTAAAGCGTAAGCATAAAAAACAGGCAAGCCAGATAAATATTGAGGCTGCATGACGGAGGCAGCACTGTTAGCTGCAGGCATTGCAGAAATGGGGTTGGATGTTACTGCAGAGACGCAACAGAAATTATTGGCTTATTTGGTGCTACTACAAAAATGGAACAAAGTGTATAACCTAACTGCAGTACGCAATCCGCTAGATATGGTGATATTG
>JBEBGP010000219.1:0-8286 GCA_040081045.1 Candidatus Nitrotoga sp. | reverse complement strand
GGAGAAATCACCTGAGCGCGTCAAGAAATATTTCCAGGATTCTCGCGTAAAATATGCGGCGTGAAAACTTCAAACTTCAACTGGCCGGATCAATAGATGGTCCTGAAAGCTTGCACAATACCAATCGCCCCCGTCCCGGTAAGAATAGTCATCAGAAATTTGTTGAGGGTTTAGATCGAGCGCGAGCTGTACTTGGTATGGATCAAGTGTCCGCTCTAATGACAACCACTGACAAGAGTTTGCCTTTAGTTAAAGAAATCATTGATGAATATTTGCGGCTTGGTTTTGATGGCATATTCTTAAGAGCGCTTTCCCCTTATGGCTTTGCAATTAAAACTAAGAAGTTTATGTCATATGATGCTGAGCGATGGTTCGAGTTCTATAAAGAAGGGTTAGATTACATTCTTGAGCTAAATAGGTCTGGTGTGCGGTTTGTTGAGCATTACACTGCGATGATTCTTACGAAAATGCTCACCTCATCTAGTCCGGGCTTTGTCGATTTAATGAGTCCAAGTGGTGCGGGAATTGCTGCAATAGTGTTTAACTATGACGGCGCTGTGTACGCATCTGATGAAAGTCGAATGCTTGCGGAAATGGGAGACAACACGTTTCAGTTGGGTCATCTTCATGAAAACACATATGAAGAAATTATTCTTTCAGACAATTTGCTAGATGCACTAGAAGATACATTTACATTAAGCATACCAATGTGTTCGGACTGTGCGTTTGAGCCTTATTGCGGCGCAGACCCTGTGTACCATCATGCTATTCATAAAGATATTGTGGCTAGGAAATCTGAATCTGCATTCTGTCAGAAGAATATGGCTATGTTTAAACATCTAATTACTCTAATGAGAAATGACGATCAGGTGAAACAACTTTTCATGAGCTGGGCAAATAAATGCTAAAGCTTGGCGGCAAAGTAATTGAGATTCAAAGTGTAGAGAACGCACCAAGCACACTATTAAGCATTTCGACGAATGCTTTATTGCCTTTAGTACTCCGTAAAGCTAAAGCTTATTTGGTGACACAAGCTAGTGTACCTGAAGGATTTGATCACTACTTACTGCTAGATTCTAATCGTGACCTTGTTTCGGCACTCCCTCCAAATGCTAGTTACACTTTGTTGCCTGAAGATTATGCATACCTCGGCGAAGGAGATGTTATTCGTCTCTCAAAAGAGCGTGGAATGATTAGAACTCTTTTCAGAGCCTCATCGTCACATAACAGCCTTCTGATTACAGAGCAGTGCAATCATTACTGTTTAATGTGTTCACAACCACCAAAAAATATAGATGACTCTTGGATCATTGATGAGGTTAAAGAGCTAATTCCACTTATTCCAAAAGACACTAAAGATATTGGATTTACTGGTGGCGAGCCAACACTTTATGGTGAGCGCTTTTTAGATATATTGCGCCTTGCTAAAAGCTATTTACCACGCGCCAGCATACATGTACTTTCTAATGGACGTACTTTTAAAGATTTGGCGTTTGCTCAGAGTTATGCAAATATCGAACACCACGACATAATGGTTGGCATACCGCTATATTCTGACGATCCGGCGCAACATGACTATATTGTGCAAGCTCACGGAGCATTCGACGAAACAATTCGAGGAATACTAAATTTAAAGAGATTAAATCAAAAGGTGGAAATACGAGTTGTAATCCACAAGCAATCGATAATGCGTTTGAAGGAATTATGTGAATTTATAGCGCGTAATTTATTGTTTGTTGACCATGTAGCTCTAATGGGGCTTGAGATGATGGGTTTCACACGTGCTAATTTAGACAAACTTTGGATTGATCCAATTGAATATAAAGACATACTAAGTGATGCGGTGGGCATTCTGGCAAAAAATGGAATGACTGTATCCGTTTACAATCACCAGTTATGCTTGGTAAATCCCGACATCATACCTTTCTATCGGAAGTCTATAAGTGATTGGAAAAATGAGTATGCAGTAGAGTGTAAGGGCTGTTCAAAGATGAGTGAGTGTGGAGGGTTTTTCTCCTCAGGGATTCAGTATGGGTACAGTAAATACATAAAACCTTATGTAATTTGATTTTGTTGGCTGTTTAGATTCTACGTCAAAACGAATAACTTGAAGTTCGATTCAGAAATTCGGGGAGCGAATTCGCGAATTACTTCATTGATTCTGGGATGATCTCGTTAAGCCGCTTTGAGCGGCTCACAAACTAAAGCCCCGGCTTTGCCGGGGGATACTATGAAAAAAAGCCGGCTGTATGAATCTGTTTGTATCTATGTATTAACAAAAGACTTCACGACTCCTTATTGATCAACGAGTGATCTTTATTTTCAGCTAAAATACGCTGATCCTTTAAGTATCGGTTATTTATGTCTTCCGCCCACCCTGCTGTTACTCCCGAGAATTTACTGCGTCAGGAAATACTTGATCTGCACGCCTATCCTGTGCCGAATAGTACCGGGATGGTAAAGCTGGATGCAATGGAGAACCCCTATTCATTGCCGCTGCCATTGCGTGAGGGAATTGCCCGTTTGGTCGCTGATGCGCCGCTTAACCGCTACCCCGATGCCGCCGCACACGCGCTTAAAGCCGGCATTCGGGAGGCAATTAACTTGCCTCCCGAAAATTCATTCCCAGCGGTGCAGGTTTTGCTGGGAAATGGATCAGATGAAATCATTCAGTTGCTGGCCATGGCGACAGCCAAGCCAGGCGCAATTTTGATGAGTGTGGAGCCGTCGTTTGTGATGTATAAAATGATCGCGGTTTTCACCGGAATGCAATATGTAGGCGTGCCATTGAATGCGGATTTCACACTGAATCTGGCAGCGGTGCTGGAGGCGATCAGACGACATCAACCCGCGCTGATATTTCTGGCCTATCCGAATAATCCGAGCGGAAACTTATTTGACGCAACGGCCATTAAAAAAATTATTGCAGCCGCACCGGGCCTGGTGGTGGTGGACGAGGCTTATTATGCTTTCACCAGCGCCAGCTTTATTCCCATGCTGATGCAATTTTCAAATTTGCTGGTGATGCGTACTTTTTCCAAGCTGGGCATGGCGGGTCTGCGTTTGGGTTTTCTGGTGGGCAGCGCGGCATGGTTAGCGCAGTTGGAAAAGTTGCGCTTGCCGTATAATGTCGGCGTTTTAACGCAGCAGGTGGCATTAAAATTGTTGCAGCACCACGACGTGTTGTTGCAACAAGCAGAGCAAATTAAATTGGATCGGGCGTATCTGTTGCAGCAGTTGCATTCACTTGAAAATGTGCAGCCATTTGCCAGCGATGCAAATTTTATTTTGTTCCGCACGTCGCACGCCGGTAATATTTTTGAAGGCTTAAAACAGCGCGGTGTGCTGATCAAAAATCTAAGCACAGGCCACCCACTGTTGGCAAATTGTTTGCGTGTGACGGTAGGAACGCCACAGGAAAATGAGCGTTTTGTAGTAGCATTACGGGAATGTTTGCAGGCTCAATCAGAGCAAGTAGTTAATTTTTAGGATATGAAAATGCGTAGCGCGCAAATAACCAGAAATACCCTGGAAACTCAGATCAGCGTCCAACTGGCTCTGGATGGCACGGGCATCGCCAAGTTTGAGACAGGCCTGCCTTTTCTCGACCACATGCTGGATCAAATTGCGCGGCACGGTATGGTCAACCTGGATATTGTTGCCAAAGGTGATCTGCATATTGACGCGCATCACACAGTCGAAGATATCGGCATTACGCTGGGTCAGGCTTTTAATCAGGCCATCGGCGATAAAAAAGGGTTGCGTCGTTATGGTCATGCTTATGTGCCGCTGGACGAAGCACTGTCACGCGCTGTGCTGGATATTTCCGGCAGGCCGGGTCTGGTATTTAACGTAAAATTTGTGCGCTCCAGCATCGGGGAGTTTGATGTGGATTTATTGCACGAATTTTTTCAAGGCTTCGTGAATCACGCTCTGGTCACGCTGCATATTGATAATTTAGCCGGCAATAACGCGCATCATCAAGCTGAAACCATATTCAAGGCGTTTGGCCGTGCGCTGCGTATGGCATTGGAACCCGATCCACGTATGGCAGGAATGATTCCTTCGACCAAGGGTACTCTGTAGAATCTCCCACGCAATTAACATCAAAACACAGGAAGAGTCCCCCAAAGTCATGGCTGATATTGCAGTAATTGATTATGGCATGGGCAATTTGCGCTCGGTGCAACAGTCTTTGCGTAAAGTGGCTCCCACCGCGTCTATTATTTTAACTAGTGATCCTCGGGAAGTCGCCCGTGCCGGGCGCGTTGTTTTTCCGGGGCAGGGTGCAATGCCGGATTGTATGCGCGAGATGGACGAGCGCGGATTGCGTGGCGTGGTGCTGGATGCGGCAAAAAATAAACCATTTTTAGGTATTTGTATCGGTTTGCAGATGTTGTTTGAACACAGTACAGAAGGTAATATTACGGGGCTGGGTATATTGCGAGGTCAGGTAGTGCGGTTTGCCAGTCATCTGCTTGATCAGCAGGGTAATAAATTAAAAATCCCGCACATGGGTTGGAATCAGGTACATCGGGTTGCCCAACACCCGCTGTGGCAAGGTGTTGCACAAGACGCACGCTTTTATTTTGTACACAGCTATTATGTAGTACCGCAGGAAGCAGCTATTGTGCAGGCAAACACGGATTATCCAACCCCGTTTGTATGTGCAGTGGCACGTGATAATCTGCTCGCTGTGCAATTTCACCCTGAAAAAAGTCAGGATGCAGGGTTGACCTTGTTGAAAAATTTTGTTGCCTGGAAACCTTAGATAAATAGTATCTTATTAGATAACTCCTTTTATTAATTTCAAAATTCAACCTTCGTTTACTCACTACTCATCGTACTGCCATGCTAATTATTCCCGCGATTGATTTGAAAGATGGACATTGTGTGCGTTTGCGTCAAGGCATTATGGAAGGCGCAACGGTTTTTTCTGAAGACCCCGGAGCAATGGCGCAACATTGGCTGAACCAAGGTGCGCGCCGCTTGCATCTGGTCGATTTAAACGGCGCGTTTACTGGAAAACCCGTAAACGAGGCGGCGGTACGCAGCATCATCAACGTGGTGGGTCTGGATATTCCCATACAATTGGGTGGGGGTATCCGTGATCTGGAAACTATCGAGCACTATCTGGATATGGGTATTACGTACATTATTATTGGCACGGCTGCGGTTAAAACGCCCGGCTTTTTGCACGAAGCCTGTGATGCATTTCCAGGGCACATCATGGTGGGTCTTGATGCCAGGGATGGCAAAGTGGCGGTAGATGGCTGGTCAAAATTAACCGGGCATGATGTGCTGGATTTGGCCAAACGATTTGAAAGCTATGGTATTGAAGCAATAATTTATACTGACATCGGACGCGATGGCATGATGACGGGTGTGAATATCCCGGCCACAGTGGCACTGGCACACGAGCTTACCGTGCCCGTTATCGCCAGCGGCGGCATCACAAATTTAGACGATGTGCGCGCGCTGTGCGCGGTGCAGGATGAAGGCATCAGCGGGGCAATTACGGGTCGCGCCATTTATGAAAATACTTTGGATTTGCGCGCTGCACAGGATTTGGCTGATCAACTTTCCAAACCGCTCCCTTACCTGCACAATGTGGGCCTTGCCACGTAATGCTGGCCAAGCGCATTATTCCGTGCCTGGATGTTAATGCCGGACGCGTGGTCAAGGGAGTAAACTTTGTTGAACTGCGCGACGCGGGTGATCCGGTGGAAATCGCGCGTCGCTATGATACGCAGGGTGCGGATGAACTGATATTTTTGGACATCACCGCCAGCTCGGATGATCGCGGCATTTTATTCCGTATGATTGAAAAGGTGGCGGAACAGGTATTTATTCCGCTGACTGTAGGCGGCGGCGTGCGCCAAGTGGCAGATGTGCGTGACCTGCTGAATGTAGGGGCAGACAAGGTGAGCATCAATACCTCGGCTGTGCTTAACCCGCAACTGGTAGCCGATGCTGCCGGACGCTATGGCTCACAATGTATCGTGGTAGCGATAGATGCCAAGCAAACATCCGCCGGGCACTGGGAAGTATTCACGCATGGCGGACGCAATGCAACAGGACTGGATGTCGTGGCGTGGGCTATGCGGATGGAGGAATTGGGTGCAGGTGAAATTTTACTTACCAGTATGGATAGAGATGGCAGTAAAATCGGTTTTGATTTGCAACTTACCCGTGCCGTGGTTGACGCAGTAGAAATCCCGCTTATTGCCAGCGGTGGGGCGGGGGATTTGCAGCATTTGGTGGATGGTATAAAACAGGGCGGCGCAGATGCCGTACTGGCGGCAAGTATTTTTCACTTTGGTGAATATACGCTGGAGCAAGCCAAACAATATATGGCAAAACAGGGCATAGAGGTTAGACTGGATAAACATTCCTAAAAATTAAATTTTTAAACAAGACGTAGCGAGATCACAAAATACCAGGGTGACCTTGTTGTATATGTATAGGTGTACCATGAGAAAATGTTGCTTGTGGGCAATAAAGTATCGTGGTGAAGTGTGGATTTTTTGGGATGCTCATGGGCGAAACCTGGTTAAAAAAAGTAAACTGGTCGGATGATGGTTTAGTGCCTGCCATCGCGCAGGATGCAAATTCTGGACGAGTGCTGATGGTGGCGTGGATGAACCGCGAAGCGCTCAAGCAAACAGTGCAAACGGGTGAGGCTGTATACTGGTCGAGATCACGTAGAAAATTGTGGCACAAGGGTGAGGAGTCCGGTCATGTGCAGCGTGTTCAAGAAATTCGTTTGGATTGCGACAATGACGTATTACTGTTGCGTGTTGAGCAGGCAGGTGGAATAGCTTGCCACACGGGTCGCGAAAGTTGTTTTTTTAGTGTGCTGAAAAACGATCGCTGGGTAGAAGTAGAGGCGGTCATTAAAAGCCCGGAAGAAATTTATTCCGATACGTTACTCCCTGAGGGGATGCGCAAAAAATAATGGCCGATGATATTTTACAAAGACTGACCAAAACTATTGCCGCCCGCAAAGGTCGAATTGCTGGTAATGGGGCAGGTAATTGGGCAGGTAATGCGGAAGATAGCTCCTATGTCGCAAAATTATTCAGCAGGGGTGAAGATGCCATACTGAAAAAAATCGGCGAGGAGGCAACGGAAGTATTATTGGCGGCAAAGAGCGGGGATATGCAACACTTGGTATATGAAACAGCGGATTTGTGGTTTCATTGCATGGTGCTTTTGGCGCAGCATAATTGTAGCGCGCAAGATGTATTGCGGGAATTAGCACGGCGTGAGGGTGTTTCCGGATTGGATGAGAAAGCCATGCGCGAAATGGCTGGGTTGGGCAAAAAATGAGCGACTGCATTTTTTGTAAAATTGTGCGTGGTGAAATTCCCTGTCGCAAGGTTTATGAAGATGGGGAATTGTTTGCATTTCACGATATTCATCCGGTCGCACCCGTGCATTTCATGTTGATCCCAAAGTTGCATATTGGATCATTGGCAGAAACAAACGACGGTCATGCAAAGTTGTTGGGGAATATTTTGCTGCAAGTTCCCAAGTTGGCGAGGGAGCAGGGTTTGCATAACGGTTTTCGAACTGTCATCAATACCGGCAATGGCGGGGGGCAGGAGGTGTTTCATCTGCATATTCATATCATAGGCGGTGGTAATATTCCGCCGATGGTGCGGCGCGAGTAGTTTCAATTATTTTTTTAGGAGGTTCATCATGGGTTCATTTAGCATTTGGCATTGGCTGGTTGTATTGTTGGTTATTATTTTGATTTTTGGTACTAAAAAATTGCGCAACATGGGCAGTGATCTGGGCGGAGCGGTAAAAGGCTTTAAGGAAGGAATGAAATCGGCTGAAGATCCCCAAAGTGATACCGCACTGGATGATGTAACCAGGCAGGTTGGCGGCCAGACCATTGAGGGTGAGGTCAAAGACAAAACCCACACCAAAGTATAATCTGCTCGCACTGTTATGTTTGATATCAGTTTTGCCGAGATGGTGGTGGTGGCGGTCGTCGCACTTCTCGTCATAGGCCCGGAAAAATTACCCAAAGTGGCGCGCGATGTGGGTAAGTTCGTGTCGCGAACGAAGCTTTATTTTAATAGCATAAAAACTGACATGTCGCGCGAGATACGAATGGAGGAGTTGCTTAAGATACAAGAAAGAATCCAGCAACAGTATAATCTGGCGCAAGAGGCGATTACCAAAACGTCAAACTCGGTTGATAATCAGGTACAACAAATAAGTGAAGCTGCCGTGCAAACGATACAGAGTGCAGAGCCACAAAGTGCAGCTAAT
>JBEBGP010000260.1:0-2121 GCA_040081045.1 Candidatus Nitrotoga sp. | reverse complement strand
TTACAGAAAAACGTTGTTCGCGATGACACAACACCACATTGCCATACTCTCTGACGGCAGCATGAGTCCTAAGGCTTGGTATCAAAATATTCAGGCTTTGCCCAATTTCGTAGCTGACGCGGCACAAGCTGCTACGGTCGAGGAGCTGGACGCACTATGGCATCAGTTGCTTGAATTTAAATCCAAGCGAAATAATTTTCTAGGACGTAGCTTGCTCAAACCAACCGTACCCAAAGGTCTGTATCTGTGGGGCGGGGTCGGTCGCGGCAAAACATTTTTAATGGATGCGTTTTACGCCAGTCTGCCGTATCGCCGCAAACGGCGCATACATTTTCATAATTTCATGGCCGAGGTTCATCACGAAATGAAATTGCTGGAGCATGAAAATGACCCATTGATCGCTTTGGCTGATCGTATCGCCCAATCCACACGCTTGCTGTGTTTGGATGAATTTCATGTAAATGATATTGCCGATGCGATGATTTTAGCGCGGCTGATAGACGCGATATTAATCCGTGGCGTAGTGCTTATTGCCACCTCCAACTACGCACCCGACGAACTGTATCCGCAAGGCTTACAGCGACAAAATTTTCTGCCCGCAATAGCCATGCTCAAGCGAAAATTAAAAGTGTTGCAGGTTGATGGCGGCACTGACTATCGCATGAGGATCGCCACGCGCGAGCCGCTGTTTCTGGTGGCACAGGATGCAACGGGCATAGCCACGAACGAAGCGCAGTTACATGATTTATTTATGCGCATCTCAGCGGGCGCGCCAATGGATAATCCTTCTATTGAAGTGCATGGACGACACATCCCTGTTAAAAAAATCTCGCGCAACGTAGCATGGTTTGATTTCAATGAGCTGTGCGGAGGAATACACGCACAGGAAGATTATCTGGCAATTGCCCACCGCTTTCCGACAATATTTCTATCGCATATTCCGCGTTTAAGTATGGAACAAACCGCCGAAGCGCGGCGCTTCACCTGGCTGATTGATGTGCTGTATGACAACCACGTACGCTTGATTGCATCAGCCGCAACCTCGCCGGAAAAGATTGATGCCGAAGGCGCGATGCCTGCCGAATTTTCGCGCACGGTTAGCCGTTTAAGCGAAATGCAGACACAGCATTATTTGTTATTACAGCATTGTTCGCGAAACGTGCGCTTGGACGTGAATGAGAAGCCTAAATGTTGAACTTGGCCAAAAAAGTGGCCTCACAAATTCGGTCAGCCCAATTAAATGACAAGAAAGGGCGGCAATCGGCAAGACCGTACCAGAAGCCTGCAAACCAGCTAACGGGGGCAGGGTCAAGACAGCCTGCATTCCGTGCCCAGGGGTCCACAAGATAACGGTTGCTGTGAAAGTTTCAACGGCACATTGCGGGATGAGTGGCTCGACGGTCACAATTTTGGCTCCTTGCATTCCAACTGCTGCGCCGATTCACGCTCAATTCATGCCACCAAACCCTCACGCACCAATGCCGTTTTTTCGATTAAACCGCTAATGCGCTAAGCTTGTACCAGTAATGCATCGTCTATATTTAATGTAATCCATGGTAATCCCCCAAATTAAAGATGCATTAATCAATGCATCAATTGATTAATGCTTTGAGATAGGTGGCGAGTCAAAACTGACGCAACCCGGCTGTAAACTTTTCCCGCCATCCCACCGGCAAAAAAACAATCACTGACCGGTACGCACCAGCCGCACAGACAGGCTGCTGTAGCGACCATTGACGACGCCGACATTGCCATCGCCGAAATTGACACCCCAAGTATTATCGGAGCTGCCAACAACGTCGGGCGCACAACGGTCGGTAACGATGTTATCGGAGCTGCCAAAAGGTGAGGCAGACCAAAAAAAGCGGGGCTGCGTATTGGGAAGCCAAGTGGTGTTTATGGAGGGAGATGATCCGAATTTTACAATGCTTCGCAGCTCATCAGCAGTAGGCAAGCGCCAATCGTTAAAGCCACATAGATTGGTGGTGTTGACTGCGTTTCTGAAACCAACACTATTGTTTGGCGCGTCAATCTCGGCTTGGGTAGGTTTGGCCGCGAGGCATCTCGTCTTCAACATGCTTAAACAAACATCAATCTCGGCTTGGGTGGGGGCTGCAAGAC